>JAAYZI010000240.1 GCA_012514925.1 Deltaproteobacteria bacterium
AAATTGATTATGCAATTTTGTTTTCAGCCTGGGCGGTAAAATTTCACTTCGGCGCGGAATTAATTTTACTTTCTCCAGAGAAAGTAAAACTCATACAAACGGATACCATCACACAGACAATGTCAGATTTTTTATATAAAACGTAAGGCCATCCAATCTGTTACGACCTAATATTGGCCTTGTCGCATATGCTTAGTGACAAGGTTTAATAAAAGCCCAGGTTAGCAAAGCCTTTCTGGCGATGGCTGACGGTGGCGCGGAATTAATTTCACTTTCTCCGGAGAAAGTAATATTCATGTGGACAGATGCCGGTTTAATTTACGGCGTAGTTTTTTGCCAATAAAAAGTCCCGCATGCTAAGCGCTAGGGCGCAGCGCAGGGTTTGAGCGGAAGCCTCAAATTCTCCCACAGACGCACGGATGACGGTGCGATAACAGTACTCCTTCTCAGAAAGCTCCAGTCCGGCATGAAATAGGATCGCTTGCCTGGCCTCAAGCTGGTTGATTAGTTGCTCAACTGTCGGCAACCATAGAAATGTGGTGCGCAGCTCCGACGGGGTCATGCCTTGAGGATCGACTAAGATTGAAACCCGAACAGGTTGGGACTTTTCGGATACTTCATCGCCTATCTCAGGCTGCCAGATCAATCCGGCTTCTTCAAGATCAGCGGCGATTTGAACAAGATGACCTATTTTCATCGGCGTAACCGTTCACGTATTTTTTCTTAATAATTGCACTGGTAACAGATTTTAACCCCTAAACTTAGTATTCATGTGAACGCACCAACCACCCTACAGCTCTATTATCGACCAGTTAGCGCTGGACCTAAACCCAAAAGATACACCCCGCCCAAATTTCTAAACCTGCGTAAATCAGGTATTCATGATATTTAGGTGATGTATCCGTTCACGCTTAAAGAGGAACATCCAAACAAACTAAGGATCCATGTCAGACCGAACAGCAATACAAATTGTGCTGGTTCAGCCGGAAATCCCGCAGAACACTGGCTCGATTGCGCGTACTTGCGCGGCCACTGCAACAGACCTACACCTAGTGGGAAAGCTGGGTTTTGAAATCAGCGAAAAGCGCGTGCGTCGCGCCGGTCTCGACTATTGGCCCTACGTTCGACTGCAGCAGCACCCATCCTGGGATGAGTATCTGGAGCACGTGCGTCCAAAGCGCCTCTGGTATTTTTCAAAATATGCATCCCTCCCATATCACCAGGCCGACTTTAAACCCGGAGACGCCTTGGTATTTGGCAGCGAGACTAAAGGGCTCGGACAAGACTTCCTAAAAAACGTCCCGCCACAAAGCCTGTTACTTATTCCGATCTTCTGCCCTCAGGTCCGCAGCCTAAATCTTAGCAATGCCGTATCAATCGGGCTTTACGAAGCATTGAGACAAACCGGGGCGTTTGATTCAAAGCCCGGCACTTAAATCCAAATCGGCAAGTTTCTCTAACGCTAAAACACGGTGAGTCTTTACCGGCAAACCTTCTTCCTTAATCTGCGAGAGCGTCTTGTCATATCCATCCACCAAAAAGACGCTGTCATACCCGAAACCACCCTGACCGCGGCGTTCATAACCAATCTGACCGTTTAAGACTCCCTCGCAAACAAACTCACGCTCCTCCCCGAAAACACAACAGATCAGACAGCGAAAGCGAGCTCGGCGTTGGCGCTCCCCCTGTAGTAAGGCCAGGAGCTTCTCTATGTTGGCGTTAAAATCACAACTCTCGCCAGCAAAACGCGCCGATAAGATCCCGGGCGCTCCGCCCAAAGCCTCAACTTCTAAACCACTATCATCGGAGATTGATGGAATCCCGCTCCAAAGCCAAAACCCCCGGGCTTTAAGCCGGGCGTTTCCTAGATAATCCTGACAGGTCTCCTCAATCTCCGGAACCGGGCCCGGCCAAGCGTCTAGACCGAAATCCACATAATTATCCTGCCTAATTTCCGAGGGTGCCACCAAGTTAAGGCCGAACTTATTGCACACCATCCGAGCTTCACGCAGCTTGCCTAAATTTAAAGTGCCAAACAACACCGATTTCACCCAACCCCCTCGACCTTCTGTTCAGGTTCCTTAAAGCATTTAAAAACGCCGATACAAAGCACCATTACTCCCGCCACAAGCGCAATTGAAAGCCAAGCCAGCGGCTCCGCTAATAAAAAGTATCGTTCTCCCAATCCTGGCACCAACACAGTTTTCTCGGAAACTACCGCAACATGCTTCACCACTTTCAACCCCGCCGCCCAGCCACTATGCAAACCAATACAAAGGAAAAGCGACCCAGTATGCTGCATCACATAACAAAGTACGAGTCCCACCAGAAACAGGCCGAACATGGCGGGATAGAGTCCGCCTTCCAAAAACCGTCCAAATATTTTCGCGGTGTAATAAAATCCAGCGGATGCGCTAAAAGAGGTGTATGCAAAGGTCTTTACTGGAGCAATAAAATGCACAAACGCATACAGCCAGCTGGTGATCAGGACCGCGCCTATTAAAGAAACCCTCTTTTTCAAGGCGCTAAATATCAATCCACGAAACAGGCTCTCCTCCAAAAAAGACACAAATACTCCGGCCAGAATGGATTTCACGGCCTTCTGCACAAAATAACCGATGCTTTCCTGAGACCAGACCAACCGACCCGAAGAAACTAACAACGGCAAAAGTAACGCCGCGCTCAGACTCGAAATCAGCAAGCCAAGGAACAATCTCTCCATCTTAAGAGAGGTGCGATAGCGAGCAAAATATTGCCGCAGCACAGAAAGGTCAAAACTTCCACGTAAGATGTAAAGCAGCACAACCACAGCCACCATTGCGACTCGGTCATATATTCTCGAAAAAGGCCAACTTGCCTCAGGCCAGATAAAGTAAATGCTGCTAGCAACCGCAGGGGTAAGAAGGGCCGCCACCAAGAGGGAGCCTAAAACCAGAGTAAACAAAGCTCTAAACATAACCAACTAGACAACCCCCCGACGCGAGCGCTCAAAAAGCGGGGCGGTTAAAGGAACTTCTAACAAGCTTGAATAGGTAGGGACGTAATGACTCAGGACCAGCTGCCAAAAACCATCACCAATACCATAATGCTAGCAAATAAGAAGGCCGTAATCTCAAATATGCTCATGCGCCTGAACTCCCCTAAATTAGGAAACCGCCGGCACAGGCCGACTTTAAATTTCCACGCCCACAGCCATTGAAATTCTACAAAATCCCTAAAGGCATCATTACAGCAGATCTAGGCACACTTACAAGCTTCCTTATCAGTACTATTTTTAACGCGTTGAATTTTCTAAGGATTGGGGATTTCTACAGTTCTATGTAATTGTTCACGCTTGACATCGAGTACGCAAAAAACATCAACATAGGGGCTAAAAACAAAGAGTTGCGAGCTTTCCCTAGATGAGCGTTCTTTCTGCACTGCCCCACGGAGCACTGCCGCTTTGTACGGGATTCCACTATGCATTTTCACGCATCCACTTACTAACAGCAGAAATCCTAAATCTTTAGGAAATTCAATGCGTTAAAAATGGTGCTGATAAGATTTATGCGGCGCGTGGGAGCTGTTCTAAGAGGCGGCGCTCCCGCTCTTCTTGCGCTTTGCGCGAACGGGGCTTGCGGCGGTGCACACTCCGGCGCTCCTTTAACTCGCCCTGAGAATTGAGCCGCTTGCGCGCTTCGCTCAATTCCTTTCCAAAGTCGCCATCCATCGACGGGGCCAGGTCGTGACAGAGAGTGTCTAACGCCTTTCGTTTAACGCGAGAGATATGGCAGCGGCTGTATCCTAAGGAGTGCGCTATATCAATCAACTGCTGCTCCTGCACGTAGATGCGGTAAATAACTTCACGTTCCAAAGCATCCAACTTAGCGCAGGCATTACTGCTAAGCATAACCAGCTCCTTCTTAAAAAGAGCTTCATCCGGCAAGACATTATCATGACTAGATAGAGCTTCGGCTACCTCAATAGCGGAAATACCACGATTACCCTTACTGCGTTTTCTTCTCTCGCACGCCCCATCCTCACCCTCCATCACGGGGACGACATTCAACGAAGCGGCTGTCGACACGGCCCGAATCAAATTTCCACGAAGATGATAGAACATAAAAGTCATGAAACTTGCACCCTTGTTGACGTCATAGCGTCTGACCGCTTCACACAAGGACAGATCGACCAAGCTGTCGACCTCCATAAGATCAAGACGCGCGTGCCACTTGCGCAGAATTGATCGCGCCAACTTGCGGGCTTTCAATCGAAAGTCAAGCACTAGTTTTTCACGATCACTAGCACTGAGCTGTTTGTTTTTCTGTTTTTGTTTGCTAAGAGAGAGCTCAACGACTTTCTCGGCTCTCGACGCTTTCTCTATGCGGCCGGCTTTTACAGCCACCTGCTCCAGACCTTTCACCCCCACCAAGCTATAAACCGGCATTGTTCTACCTCTACGTACCCGTAAAACCACCACCCAAAAAACCTATCTCCAGGCTCTACCTGGAGAGCGAGCATGCGTCTAATCCGTAGGATTGAATGATGTCTTCTAAGGAAGTTACCAGGTCTAAACAGTTGGCTTGAATCAAAAGCCTGCGACTCGAATCCTCGATTGAGTCGCTTTCAGCCAAAATAGAAGTTACTTTGCCCAGAATCTTCCGGCGCAGCGCCTCACCAGCATTGCACCCTTCCACGAAACTGCTTTGATTCCCTCCTGACCTCATAAAATCCTGCATGTTGCTCTCTCGCTCCCACGCACCAGACAACCTCTTATCCAACGCTGGACCAAAGACGCTTCTGTTTTTCTGCGAGAAATTAAAACAAGAGCTGGCAGCACCACTCTAAATCAGCTATGATCTCTCACAACCTTAGTATTTTTAGAGGCTTATCCTTGGAAGGTGAATTTAAAACGCTATCGATTGAAGAGGCCAACTCCTTGGTGCTTGAGCACAAAGGGTGGTGTGAGAGCATCGCTAAATCGGTGGCACGCGCCTGGAACCTTGATTGGCAGATGGACGGTCTTGATGGTGCCGCATTAGAGGCTCTGATTTTTTGCGCCCGGCGTTATCAGCCAGACCGTGGGGTACCATTTCGCGGGTATGCCCGCAAACGAATTCACGAAGCCTCCAGCGATGCTGCCCGAAAATCCAAGGGCTGGAGTCGTAATGCCGGCAGCGCTGCCCGTACAGAACGGTTAGCGCGCGAAGTGTCAGCCGATTTGTTTAACGTTTTCCCGGAATTGCGTTTAGGCCAGCTACCATACAATGAAGGGGAAGACGGCGGTGACTTTAGCGCGCGCTTTGCAATTCAACAGTTATTGGTAGGGGCCAGTATCATCGCCGCTAAGCAAGGCCTGGCCAATGCCACTCCGGATGAGATCATGGACTACAAAAGCATGGTCGAAATCATGACACGCCTGGATCCTTTTCATCAGCTGCTCATATTCAAGATCTATTGGGAAGGGGAATCGTTACGAAGCGTCGCAAACCAGTGGGAAACGGACGAGTTAAACGTTATCAGAGAGCATAAAGTACTTTTGGAATTTATCCAGAAAAGCATTGTGCGCGGCAAGGAAATTAAAACTCCACGCATCCGACCGGGCTTAAAGGATATAAGTTTTAAGCTGAAACGCACGGAAACTGTCGGTATTTTTTCCAGATTAATTAAAGAGAGGGAAGACGCTCATGCCTAACGAAACAGACCGCAAAAAAGGGCGAATCGGTGGCATCCGCAGCTCTGCCTCAACCAGTGGCGTAAAAAAAACCGGAGCGATTTCGACTGTCGAAGAGACCAAGAAGGCCTCTGCGGTTTCAGGCATACGCGCCACAGGCGCAGCTTCTAGCCTACGCGCCACTCGGTTTATCTCTATGGCGGAGCGGGCCCAGCTTTTCGAAATGATCCACGAAGAGGCTGATAAACTTTTCTCCGGGAAAAACGTTCCACCACAGCATAAAGAAATTGTTGAGCAAGCAGTAAAAATGACCATCGACGCCGCCTCTTTGCTGGAAGAAGAGAAGAAAAAGAAAGAGTGATGGCAGTGCTCCCCAGCTCCGTTCTTTCGTGACAGATATTTATGAAATATCCAGAGGCTAACGGTTCTGATAGCGCATTAGCTGGGCTTTATAAAAGCGAATCATATTAGGGTGGGTTATCGCGCCTCCCTCGATTTTTTCTCCTAGCTCGCCCAGATAGGTGCCAGCCGTGGTGTAATCACCGATGCTAAGCAGACAGCAAACTAAGTACAACAAAGCTTCGTTAAATTCCGGATCAAGGCGTAACGCTTGCCGCGCCGCAAAAATCGCATCATCCAGGTTCTTATTTTGGATACCGACGTATGACAGACCCAGCCAACCGGCTGGAAATTCCGGCGCGATTTCAGTTAGACCCTGGAAAATAGCTTCTGCCCGCCGCACCTCACCATTTTCAAGGAAAAGCCGCCCTAACTCATAAATATGCGAGATCTCATCCTCGGAATAGCCACGCTTTAGCAGCTCCGACGGGCTCGGCCTGATCTCATCTCCTCCTTGTTCCTGTGTCACGTCTAACTATTCCATTTAAATCAAGGCACCGGCGCCCCACTGGAGGCCAACCAATCGAGAATCTGCTTTAACATCTGCTCCTCCAGCGCCAAACGCCGTGAGGACTCCCCGCTTGAAGCATCTCCTAACCCCTTCCTTAGCGCCGCAACCTTCTCATACCTCGCATACAGCGCCGATGTCGTTTTCCGAAGCTCGACCACAGACCCTTTCACAGGCAAAAACGAGAGTAGAGGTTGCAGAGAAAACGGCTCAGGTGGGGAATAAAGCGGCCTCTTAATCATACCTTAGCAGACCCACCCTAGGGACAGGTTCGTAAAATTTAAGCATCTAGTTACGTTTATAACCCCATTCTAACAAGTCGAAGTGGATGAAGCAATAACGCAATTTTTGTTTTCTGCCTGGGCGGTAAAATTTCACTCTTGCGCGGAGTTAATTTTACCTTCATTTCACTTTCTCCGGAGAAAGTAATATTCATGCAAGCGGTTACCGGATACTACCTCACCTAGCTACTCGGCCGACAAATCTTCCTTCTCAAGTTCTTCCCGGCTCATGCGGTGCTTAAATAAAAATAGCAGACGCACTGCAACTATTCCTACCAAGGCGCTTACACCAAGCGCCATCAACAACGCCGGAGTAAGCTCGGAGACAAAGCTCTCCACCCACGAGCTGACCTTAAGACTTTTAAGCCCGAATAAAACCAACAACGCCGGCAGGGCTAACCCCAAAACCCCAATCCCAGTCGATAAGGCTAAAAAACAGACTGTCAAGGCCGCCATAAGCCCAACACCATGCTTATCCTCCCGCACCGCCAGTAGGCGGCTAAGATCAAAGCTTACAAGCTTCGGCTCAAATAGGAACTTGGTCTGGGCTAATCCAACTGCAAATAAAACGCCTAAGACCAGCAATGCGGGCGCAGCGAAAATCCAAGCCAGATCAGATATTGCCTCGTCCTCTTGTAACAGAGCCCAACCGGAAGCTGCAGGCGAATGCCAGGCCTTTAGCCACACTTCCAGCAAACTCCCCCATAAAACGCTAAAATCAGGAATAAGCAAAATAAATAGAGCAAGCAGCAAGCAAGAGCTGCCGAAATAGCTGCACGGCACGCGCCCCTCTCCACGTAAGCGCTGTAATTTTTTCTCCGAAGGCCATTCCATCCTAACCCCGCCTATCCACTTAGACCTGCACTGATAGAATGCGCGGTAAGATCCAGCGCAAAGCGCTGCAGAATAAAGCTAAAAAACAAGCTAGCCGCAAGGATTACGCTAAGAGGCCTAAGTGCCGCAAAAGCATAGAAGGCCTCGACGCGAAAAGCACCAGTCACCCAGAGGACCGGAATCTCACAGACAAGATGAATCATAATCAGCACAAAAGCTGTGACGCTACCGCAAAACACTACCGCGCTAAGTGCAGCCCCGGCCAAAGCGACTACTTGAGGCACGGAAGCATTAGACGACACGACCAAAGCGGCCTCCAGGTGATCCCATACCTGCTCCGATTGCAGCATCAGACAAAAAGCTAAAACCACCGAAACCCCTCTAAATCTGTCTGTCTTGGCCGATTCGGAAGTGAAAGAATCCAAAAAGGCCCCCGCCACATAAGCTGCCGCCGGGGCCGCCAACACAAAAGCGACAATCAATAAATAGCGAGCAGGAGTAATTTCAACGAAAATACCTTCAAGCAAAAACTGAAGCGCTGCTAGTAACGCAAAAACCCCCGGCAGCCAGCCGGGAGCAAAAACGAGCGCCGCTAAGACCATCAATCCCGCAAAAATCATCTGAAAGCCAGCTGAGCAAGTGATACGATAGCATCAACCGAAGGGGGCACCGCCAAGTAGAGCGCCACCAGCAGCGCCAACAACCTGGCGGCGTATCCTACAGCTGGATCGTTAATGGCAGTGGCGCTCTGCAGCGCAGCAATCAGGGTTCCCGCCAGCGAAACTGCCACTATCACCGGAAGCGCCGACAAAAACAGCGTCCTAAGCGCAGCGTAAACCAGGTCGTATTGAACCTGCAGCATATACCTTCCTACTAAAAATAACCCGAGACGAGCTTCTCCGAGACTAACGCCCACCCGTCCACTGCAACAAACAGCAAGATCTTTAAAGGCAAAGCCACAACCGCCTGAGAAAGCTGTGTCACCCCCAAAACCAACAAAATATTGGTCACCAATAAATCAATCACCAGAAACGGCACGAGAAATAAGAAGCCTAATTGAAAAGCCTCTTTTAACTCCGAGATGAGAAAAGCTGCTATCAGAACCGAAAAGCTCTGGGGGCCGGCATCCTGAGCCAACGACGCCGGCGTTTCATTCTCCGCTTGGGGCGGCTCTTTAGCGGAGGGCTTTAGCTTCTCAGAGATGTGCTGCAATCTCTGCAGCACTTTTTGATCCGCATGTTTCTCTACAAACGGCCTAAACTCTCTCTCTATGGATTCAGCCGCCGGCCACGCCTTTGACTCACCCCACAGCTTAGCAATTCCCAGCGCTTCTAATTGTGGGTTCATCACAAACAGAGTCAGTGCAAAAGAGAACACCACCACCACTACCCCAAAGCCGCTGTTATTTAAACCGATGCCGTAGCGCAAAATGCAAAGAGTCGTTAGAATCTTAACGAAAGCGCTAAGCAATATAACCGTAAGCAATCCGGCCAGGTATGGGGAAAAGGGATCCATGCGCGGATTATATTTAAATCCGGCCGCAGTCGCCATCCCTTATTCTTTGGAGCAACCACTTTGATACTCCATATAATTGCACTAGCAACACATTGTAATCACCTAATTTAATATTCGTGTGAACGGATAAGGGATACGAATTTAGATTGAACCCGTTCCTAAACTCGTCAGCCTCTAACAAAAGGGGATCTTCCAGGCTGCTCTAATTATAGTATGCTGCTGACATGACGAGCTCTCAATCCCGGTCTAGGCTTAAACCTTCCGCGCTGCTAGCTTTAATGATAGTGGCAGCGGTACTCTTACTGAAATTGCCGCTGCAAGCTAGCCTGTGGCTGGATGAAACCATCACCTTCTGGATCACCGATGGCAGCTTTGCTGAAGCGGTCCTCCGCAGCGTGACCTACCAAGGCGAATCCCCGCTTTACTTTATCCTAATCAGGGATCTCAGGAACCTCTTTCAACCACAGGAATGGGTGCTGCGCGCGCCTTCGCTGCTGGCCCTAGCGTTATCTGGAGCCTTAATATTCGCCCTGGCCTGTAAGCTGTTCAACAAAGAGAGCGGCGTTTTCGCGGTTATTTTCTTTGTCTCCAATCCACAGGTGCTAAAGGCCGCCTTAAGCGCGCGCCCGTACAGCTTGGCCCTTTTATGCTCGCTAGCCTCGGTCTTAAGCTTAATCCATTGGTTTGAGCGCGGCCAGCTTAAGCACCGCCTGGCGTACGCCCTAAGCACTCTGCTGGCAATCTATTTCCATTTTCTTTTTGCAGGGGTCTTACTGGTGCACTTCTCCTATTATCTGCTTTTCCCTGCGCCTACCCGACGGGTCAAAGCCGCCAAGCTCTGGTCCACCTGGGTGTGGATCGGTATCTTGTTGATGCCAGCCGCGCCGCAGCTATTCTGCCTTTTCACGAGAAGGGAGTCCCTCCTCTTCGGAGAGGTTCCAGGCTTGCTGGATTTAGCAAGGAGCCTGTACCATCCGACTGCGGCGATTTACTTTGTATGCGCGCTGGCCATAGCAGCCACGTTCAGAAGCTTTACCCTACTTCCAGGACGCTTTTTCTCAAAACCTCTGGTTAAATGGCTACTGATCTGGCTGCTGGCCGGACCACTTCTCTTTTGGGCTTATTCCATCCTTTCAAATTCCGCCTTTTTTATAAACCGCTTCTTTTTGTGGCAGACACCGGCGTTAGCGCTATTATTCGCCGGTCTACTGCAAAGTATCGAACCGGCTAAGTCTAGATTGCTCTCTCTTGCCATCCTATGTCTGATGGTCTCAGGCCATTTAGCCTCGCTTAAGTGGCAAATTGAAGATTGGCGCGGCGCGGCCGCAGCGATTGATGCCAGCTGGCAAGAAAAGAAATCTCCAGTCCTGGTTTATTCAGGGTTGATTGAGCTGCAACAACCTAAGTGGTTGCTTGACCACCGCCGCTGGGATTATTTACTTGCGCCTTTTAAGGCCTATTCCGTGGAGGCACCCCTCTATCCGCTACCGGCCAACCCTCAAGCGGAACAGATGCAGGAATATATGGAGAGCCTCCAGAACGAGGTTATTGGCGGCCAAAACGAGTTCATCTTGGCTGCCTTGCAGATTAAGGATCCACAAGGATCCGGTTATGCGCATCAAAATCTAAGCGATTACTTTAAGTCCCGTGGTTTTATCTCCGAAAAGATGACTGATGCGGGGCTTGTGCACTTACTGAAATTTCGTAAGCCGTAGGTACACAACACTGTAGTTCGGGAGCAATGCGCGCTTGCCGCCGGACAAGGGTTATGGCAGATATAGTCTGCCAAGAAAGGTTCACTATGAAGTTACGCCACCCATTAAACTACGTACTGCTTGCGATTTTAATCCTTTTTACAAGTGCCTGCACACACACAGCACCACCTGCGGTTCCCGCCGAACCGCAGGAACGCGGCCGTTTCAGCGGGCTCGACCTGACAAACCCTTGGGTGCTGGTTGACACAAAACGGAAAATTTTAGTGGTTTACAGACGAGGCTATTCACCTCGAATTTTCAAGGGGTTGGCCTTGGGCGCGGCCAATGCCGGATTTAAGCGTAGACGCGGAGACGACGTCACCCCTTTAGGGCGCTACCGTATTCACAGCATCAGGCCTAGCGCTAAGTTCAAGATTTTTATGCACTTGAACTATCCAAACATGGAGGATGCGCAGCGCGCGCTGGACGACCGGCGGATAGATCGTGGGACTTACGCCCTAATTGAGGGGGCCCACCGGCGCGGAGAGCTTCCCCCCCAAAATACTCCATTAGGCGGTTTGATAGGCATCCATGGGCTCGGCCGCGGCAGCAGAATTATCCACCGCCTCGCCAACTGGACATCCGGCTGTATGGCGCTTAATAACCGTCAAATTGTAGAATTATCCACAATGGTCCATCGTGGGGTTGTGGTTGAAATTCGTTAATTGTAAGCTGTAAAACTGTTAAGACTGTTTTTATTTTGGGAGGTTAATAATGTCTTACTTCAAGTACCTTTTAGTCGCCACCTTAGGATTGATGGCGATGGGATGCGCCTCAACCAGCGAGGTCAAAGAGCTGCGTGGCGAAGTCGCCGTAATTCGCACGGATTTGCAAGACGCCCGCTTTGACGCGCAGGAAGCGCGCCGCTTGGCAGAAGAGGCAAATGCTCGTTCTCGGACAACTGAGGAGATGCTTAACCGTGGCTTTAAGCGGTCGATGTACAAGTAGTTGTTAGCTGTTAGTTGTTAAGGAAGGGGGCGGCCTCCTGTTCCTGCGGGAATGAGAAGCCGCCCTTTTTTTGTAAGCAGATACTGGAAAATCGAAATTACATCTTACCTAGTAACCGTTTACGCGTGGGATTAATTTCACTTTCTCCAGAGAAAG
>JAAYZI010000241.1 GCA_012514925.1 Deltaproteobacteria bacterium
CCTGGGCGGTGGCGCGGAGTTAAATTCACTTTCTCCAGAGAAAGTAATGTTCATGCAAACGGTTACAGTACCGTTTACGCGTGGAATTGATTACGCAATTTTTGTTTTCTGCCTGGGCGGTGACGCGGAGTTAAATTCACTTTCTCCAGAGAAAGTAATGTTCATGCAAACGGTTACAGTACCGTTTACGCGTGGAATTGATTATGCAATTTTTGTTTTCTGCCTGGGTGGTGGCAGGGTGGTCCGTTAATTAATATTCTCTATGCAGCGCTGAATTTCTTTTCGGCTCTTTGGTGAGAATTCTGCATCTTCTGTTTCTCCCAGATAAGCTCCGGCATCTGGGTGCATAATGGAGGGCGGGTCCAGGCTTTGATCATGTGAAGCTCCCAGCAAATGTCCTTTCTCATGAGAATCCGCCAGGGCGTTTTTAAGAAGGTGCCCAGGTTTGGTGTGAATAAGAGCAAATCCTCCAAGTGGTCGGCATTCCCCCTCGCTCCAGCCGCCGTAGTATGTGACGCCATTTGAGATTAATGGCCGTGTGTATACAATTGTCAGTAACGCCTCTGATTCAGGGCTGTCCCATCTGGATTTCCAATAGTCGTAACTTTGGCGTTTCCAAAAAGATTCTAGTTCAAGCATCTCATCGGGTTCGGGTTCATCAGCCCATAGCTCCGCCAGTTCAAGCGCAATTCCCATATTGAGAAAACGGGATCGGCTGATCTCAAGCATCTGATGGAGGAGGTCTTCCGAGATGGCATTGCCCGCGATCACCACGCGAAGTTTGACCACGGTCATTGACGGCGAATTGGCGGACCTAAAGCTCTCCTCCCCTCCACCCTGTCCGCATCCTAGGAGCGCAGTCGCAAAGAAGGCGCAAAATAATAGATTATATGTATAAATAAGTATTCGATATGACATACACCATCCTCCTCTGCCCCGTTACGCGGGGTAGAGCCGTTCCTGTGATCAAATCCTGACTTAAGCGGATTATGCTTCTGATTTTTACTTCTATGTCCGGTATCCGGCTTGGCTACTCTATTCCGTACTCTTTCTTTAGTTTTGGGGTAAGCTCGCGCGCTTGGGCTGCATCAAAAACCAAGCGATACGGCTCTCCTTCGAGTTCGAGCTCTTGGAACTCACCTTTTGGCGATTCCAGGGCTTCAGCCAGATCATCTAGGCTCAGAATTGTTTTGCCGTTTGCAGTTTTTATGACTGCATTGCTTAGTTTATGTGAGAGGCCCAATGTTTGTTCTGAGGGGAAGACTTGGGCCAGCACTACAATTTTGCGTGGTATCTCAAAGATTTCAAACTGGAAGGCATTATAAGTAAGCAGCCGCAGCGGTGCCTGTGTTTGCCAAGCTTTGCCCCACTGCTGAAGATACGGCTCGGAAAGCTCAACAAAGATAAAGCCTCCCTCCATCAAATATCGTGGTGGCCGGGTAGGGCACATAAGTGGACTGACATCGTCACAAGGGTCATAAGACTCCATGGGCACCTTCACTTCCAATTCTTGACCTTCGCGCCAAAGAGTCATGGGCATTCCACTACCGGGTTTTCCTTCTGCTGGGACGATAAGAGCCCAATAAATTCGGCCATAGCGCGGGTGCAAGACCTGACCCTCCCGGTCTATCTTATAGCCGTTTACCGAAAGCAGGAGATCCCCCGAAAGGATGCCGCCCTTAGCGGCAGAGCGATCAGCTTGAACTCGGTCAACGAAAACCCCTTCAAGCTGCGGAGGGACTTGGCGAAATTTGCGGAGTTCTCGACTGTCGCGGTTGGTGACACTCATCCCCAGTTTTGGGGGGTAGGGGTTTTGTCCGGATGCCACACGCTCCAAGAAATTATTTAAAAAGGGCAGTGAACTGCACCCACCTTCGGCATTTTCGGGGCGATACCAGTTCAGCATGCCAACGACTTTGCTTTTAGCCAAGATAGGTAAGGTATAGTGGTTCATGCGAAAACGAAGGGTGCCGGAGATGCGGTAGATCAGCACCGGTCCCCAGGGATTGCGCCAGATTTCAACGGCGTTCATGTTGACTTTGGTCTGTTGGGCGCCTCCGTTCTCTTCAAGTTGCAGAGCCTCAAGGGTATCGCCGATCTGTGGTTCGGGCGCAATCTCAAGCGCTTGCAGGGAAGAAAAGAGTTGGTCATCATCGGCGGTTAGTAACGCTAAATCCGATGCAAAATCGGCGGCCACCACGCGCCCTTCATACTTATCTGTACCGGTAGCTTTAAGCATCCAGATGTGCACAGCGTTTTCAATCAAACTGGCGCTTGTCAAAATGCGTTGCTCTGAAAGCAACACGCCCAACCCCTGCTTGATTTGTGGACGTCGGCCCTGCCAGGGTCGGCCGTAATCGAATGGTTGCGCTGTTACTGTAATTCGCACCAGAGAGCGGCTAAGATCCGGGGCTGGCTCTCTAGCCCACGCGGTCTGAACCAACAGCAGAAAACAAAAAACTCGAGAAAGATTCCGCAAACCTGCAAGGTAACGCATCATAGCTCCTCTTCCTCCGCTTCAAGCCGTTTTAATTTGGGAATGCGGTAACGCTGCTGCAGCCGAGCTGCGGCCATTTCTGCCTGGTCTCGGCGCATCACCACTGGCAGACTTTCCCCTGCGAACTCAAACACCACGTACTCTTGCTCCTGCTTCAAAGCCTCCTCAAGCTCCGCCAGCGAGCCGATATCGATGCCGTTAACTCGACTAACTGTGCGCATCACTATATTCTGCATGTCGCTGTTGGCGGCGTCTGGGAGCACCTGTGAAACCACTACCAATTCTGGATTGTACACGTAGACGTCCTTCTCTAAGAACTCACCCAGAGAGTACTGCAACCAAATTCTAGCAACTGCGTTGTCTCCCTTGCCGCCCACGTAAGCTTTTACGATGTCGACTGAAAGAGGCTGGAACACCAGCCCCCCGTAAATAAGGAAGCGCGGAGGTTCGTCGTAGGCTGCGGCGAAGGCGCGCACGATTGGGGCAGGAATGGGCTTGAGAGGGAAGGAAATTTTTTGCACTTCTTGGTTTCTCACAATCTCGAGTGAAATCTGCTCGCCGACCTGTTTCCTCTCTACCAATTCCTGCCACTTTACCTGCTGTCCGTGCAGGGTCACGAATTCATCACTGCCCACGGCGATCCCGTCAATCTTTAACACGACATCTCCACTTTGCAGGAAGCCGTCGGCAGAGCCTCCAGCCAGGACTTTGTCGACCAGCACTCCCTGATTCTCCTGGTTTAGTCCCAAGTAGCGCCGTTGATTTTCGTTTTGCAAAGGAGAGTTCTGGACTGAAAGGTCGGGCACAAAGTCGTAGCGTCCATCCTCAACGTCCTTTAAAAAACGCCTAACAACCGTGGTCGGAATAATGTAGCCCGTGTTCTGAGCGACGGCTCCGGAGAGCCCTTGGAACGCGACTCCAATGGCTTTACCCCCTTGCAGAGCCGGCCCGCCGCTGTTGCCTGGGTTCATTGCGGCGTCTACCTGTATGGCTAGGTGTTCATCCAAACCTGAGTGAGCAAACGGCAGAAAATCTATACGGCTAATGACGCCCTTAGTTACGGACATACGCTTGCCGCCGATAGGGAAACCGTACAGCGCTACGACGCTTTCAACTTCAGGGAGGGGGCCAAAGCTTACTGGTTGAGTGCCGTCGAAAAATGACTTGTCATCAACCACTACAATCGCCAGATCGCTGTCATGCGCAATGTGCTGCACTCGCCCCAGCCATTTACGAGGCTTCCCCTCGCGTTCAACCGTGATCTGCTTGGCATTCGAGACCACGTGAGCGTTGGTCATAATGCGCTCGCCGTCGATTATGAATCCTGTACCTACTCCGCCTTGCAAAGCAGGCGGGTTCCAGGGCATGCGTAAATCCCATCCAGCAGAGATCACCTCGAGCCTGACCACGCTGCGGCGCATATCCACCTGGGGACTGTCCGCCTGGAGATGTTCAGATGGACGGCAGGCTGGCGTTGAAATGACCAGAAGCGCACATAAGATATATTTGATCGACCTAAACTTCATGGTTACCCTCCATTACGCCGCCCGTGGCCCTATTGCGCAGCAGGTAAAGCTCATAACTATCCGCCAAGGCTCTAAAGCTGGCATCGATAATATTTTGAGCCACCCCTACCGTCGACCAGCGATCACTGCCTGAGGTAGCTTCAAGGGTAACCCTCGTTGTGGCGCCGGTGGCTTTATCAGGATCCAAGATGCGCACCTTGTAGTCCGCCAACCGGACCTGTGCCAGTTCGGGAAAGGCGGGCACTAAAGCCTTGCGTATAGCGCCATCTAAAGCGTGCACCGGTCCGTTGCCATCGCAGACTGTGTGAAATATCTCAGAACCAACCTTGAGTTTTATCATCGCTTCAACCGAGAGCACGTCGCCGCGACGGCGCTCGGAGACTACCATCATATCTATAACTTCGAAGGGTGCCTGATAAGCAGGGTCGTCTTGGCGCACCAGTAGTTCGAAAGTTCCCTCGGCATTCTCTAATTGAAAGCCTTCACTTTCAAGCTCCTTAATTTTATTGAGCACGGCTTTCTCATTACCCTGCAGCTTTAGGCCCAATTCCGCGGCTCTCACGCGGACATTTCCCCTTCCAGAAAGCTCCGAGATAACAAAGGTACGGCGGTTGCCGACTACCTCAGGGTCAATATGTTCATAGCTACAAGGGTTCTTTTCAACAGCGGCAACATGGATACCTCCTTTGTGCGCAAAGGCAGAGGACCCAACAAAGGCGGCATGGTTGTCCGGATTTAAGTTAGCGATTTCACAGACTTTATTCGAGACTTGGGATAAAAGCCTCAGCCCTTCCTCTGGGACGCAGTTAAATCCAAGTTTTAGCTGGAGGTTGGCGATAATCGAGATTAAATTGGCGTTTCCGCACCGTTCTCCGTACCCATTAATTGTGCCTTGCACCTGTGAGCATCCAGCTTGAACTGCTGCAAGTGAGTTGGCCACGGCAAGTTCGCTGTCGTTATGTGTGTGAATACCGAGCAGTCCGGGAAATGAGCTTCGCACCGTCTGCACGATATCTCCGATCCGATCAGGAGTTGAGCCACCATTGGTATCACACAGCACCACAGCATCTGCTCCGGCTTCATAGGCTGCCATCAAAGTGCTGATTGCATACTGGGGATCCGCAAGATAGCCGTCAAAAAAATGCTCGGCGTCATAAATCACCTCTCGTCCGTGGCTTTTTAGGTATTGGACGCTCTCTGAAATCATGTTGATGTTCTCGTCCAAACTGGCGCGGAGAATTTCGTTTACGTGCAGCGTCCAAGTCTTGCCGACCAGCGTTACTACGGGAGTGTGGGCGTCGAGTAAGGCCTTCAGATTTGAATCTTCTTCTACGGTTTGGCCCGTTCGGCGGGTGCTGCCGAAGGCGGCGATCTTAGCGTGCTTAAGGTCGAGCTCCCGGACTTTTTTAAAATACGCACAGTCCTTTGGGTTGGATCCCGGCCATCCGCCTTCAATGTAACTGACGCCTAAAAGATCTAACAGTTTGGTAATCTTTAATTTGTCTGAAATCGAAAAGCTGATACCGGCGCGTTGACTGCCGTCTCGCAGGGTGGTGTCGTACAGGAAGACCCTTTTAAGCGTAGATGCTTCAGTGTCGTTCATGGAGTGCCTCCAATCCAGGTTGAAAACGCCATCCTCTGCGGGCTGTCTCAAAAAAAACCCGCGTCAGAAAGCGCGGGTTAATAGAGACCGACCAGCGCGTCGCCTTTTACGTATGGATAATGCAAATTCCAGCCAGAATCACCGCACTCATCGCTCCCATAACCACATGAAATACCAGAGCTACCGAGGATAAGTCAACGAACGCAGAGAACTTCCTGCCCAGTCATTTATAATGGCACTTTTCAGCCTAGAATAATAGTTTGATTTAAGGTGACAAATTTCTTATTTTCTGGAAACTAGCCCCGCCTAAGCATCCTGAGGGGACCATTTTTTCAGGGATGGGGGTTTGGGGCGAAGGCTCTCTCACAAGGTAAAATTCTATGCAGCCGCAAAACATTATTGAAAAAATTTGGGACGCCCATGTAGTAACTCAAAACCCTGGTCATCCTGCTATACTAGCAGTTGATTTCATGTTGATTCATGAAGTTACCTCGGCGCAGGCCTTTGACACCCTTAGAAAACGTGGCCTTAGTGTTTCGCAGCCAGAACGGCTACTAGCCACTCTCGACCATTGCGTGCCTACCCGGCCTGATCGGGAGGTGATCCACGACGAAGCTGCCCGTAATCAGGTGGAGACTCTGCGGCGTAACGCTAAAGAGTACGGTATCTCGCTCCTCGATTACGGCTCGGGGCAAGGGGTCGTGCATGTGGTCGGGCCAGAACAGGGCGCTACTCAGCCGGGAATGACAATAGTTTGCGGTGACTCTCACACCGCCACGCACGGCGCTTTTGGGGCCTTAGCCTTCGGCATCGGCACCTCAGAAGTGGCTAACGTTCTGGCGACAGGGTGCCTGCTTCAGCATAAACCCAAAACAATGCTGGTGGAGTTTGAGGGGCTGCCCGGGCCGGGGGTGTTTGCTAAGGATCTGATCCTTAAGCTCATAGCCGAAATCGGGGCAGGTGGTGCCACCGGTCACGTAATCGAGTACGGCGGGGAGGCCATCCGCGCTATGCGCATGGATGAGCGCATGACAGTTTGTAATATGAGCATAGAGTGTGGAGCGCGGGCGGGGTTAATTGCTCCAGATCAAACCACTTACGATTATATACGAGGGCGTCGTTTTGCCCCTCCAGAGAAAGAGTGGGATAGGGCGGTTTCGCATTGGAGTTCGTTTGCGAGTGATCCTGGCTGCAGTTACTCCCAAAAGCTGAAAATCAATGTTTCTGGGCTAAAACCCATGGTGACTTGGGGGATTAATCCTGGTCAGACTATAGCGATTGATAGCTGCGTTCCACGGCTTGAGGATCTGCCGGAGCACGAGCGTCAAAGCGCGAGCCAAGCTCTGGAGTACATCGGTTTAAAAGCAGGCGAGCCTCTGGCTGGAACGCCTATTGATTGGGCTTTTGTAGGCTCTTGCACTAATGGACGTATTGAAGATCTACGCGCAGCCGCCGCAGTGCTTAAGGGCCGCAAGGTTCATCCGAACGTGACTTTTTATGTGGTGCCAGGCTCTGAAGCGGTTATGCAACAGGCCATTGAGGAGGGTTTAGACCGCGTTTTTGTAGAAGCGGGGGCCCACTTTCGGAACCCTGGTTGCTCCCTCTGCCTAGCTATGAATGACGATAAGATTCCTCCTGGTCAAAGATGTATAAGCACTTCAAACCGTAACTTCATCGGCCGCCAGGGTACCGGTAGCCGCACTCATCTGGCTTCCCCGGCGCTTGTAGCTGCCAGCGCCATTTCGGGGAAGATTGCCTCCTGTCAGGAGTATTTTTCTTAAAGGAAATGATCATGCAAAAGTTCACGCCCGTAAACTCGCGAATTATTCCACTTCCCATGAAGAATGTTGACACGGATATGATCATTCCGGCTGGTTTTATGACCAGCGTCAGCCGCGAGGGATATGGTCAGAATCTTTTTAGACGCCTTCGGGATCAGGACCCTAATTTCCCCTTTAACTTGGAGAAGTATAAAGGTGCTCAGATTCTAGCGGCGGACGAGAATTTTGGTTGCGGGTCTTCGCGTGAACACGCCGTGTGGGCTCTCTGCAGTTGGGGAATTCGCGCCGTAATCGCCAAATCCTTTGCCGATATTTTCCATGGGAATGCCGGGAAAAACGGTCTGGCCTTGATTAAATTACCTGAGCAGGTGGTTGACCAAATTCTGAGAGAGGCGCAGGAGGGAGACTGCTATGCTACGATTGACCTGGAAAGCCAAACGGTCACCCTGTCTGAAGGCTCTGTCCACAGCTTTGATTATGATCCTTTCGTGAAGCATTGCCTGCTAAGTGGTTTGGATGATATTGATTATATACGTTCACACCAGGATAAAATTGATGTTTTTCGCGGTAGACGGATTAAGCAACCTTCTTTCTGTAAATTTGTTTATTCCTAGTCTCGGGCTCCTGTTGAGATCTTTTTTGCATATTCAGGTAAGGTATTTTTGACTCGATCCAGCCTTCATGAATTTCTACCAGCACG
>JAAYZI010000242.1 GCA_012514925.1 Deltaproteobacteria bacterium
TAGCTCAGCTGGTAGAGCATCTCATTCGTAATGAGAGGGTCACGTGTTCGATTCACGTAGTTGGCTTTGGTTTTTCTTTGATACTTCAAAAGTCGGGTTTTGAGTCAGTTTTGTGTCAGTTCATTAATTGACTGCTTATTGGTTTCTAACTCATTGGCCCGACAATAGTTTTGGACTACGAGTTGGACGAGCATCTCATTCGTAATCACTAGGTCACGCGTTCGATTCGCGTCAACGGCTTATCAAGTCTTAACTCACGCACCTAAAGCAGCTGGGCTTCCGGCACGAGTTGCAGGATGCCGTCGAGGTAGCGCTGTATTACCGTAAAAAATGCCCAGTCTCCGATCGCGCACTTTGCGCTGGTGCCTGAGGAAACAATACCGGCAATGCCCATGCCGATTAGCTCGCCCGAACTACCTCTTACCACTTGAAGCATCGGGCCCCCTGAATCGCCGAAGCAAACATTACTGTTCCTTCCATCAAAGCGGGTGATTAAATGCAGATACGTCACCTTAAAAATTTCTGTTTCTCCGATGCGCAAAGTCCCATAAGAACCACTATCGGCATTTTCCAAGCCGAAGCCAGCCAACCACACCTTCTCACCCGGTTTAGGTAGCGCGCTCGAAATCAAGGGCAGGGCAGGACGTCCAAGCGCAGCGTCGGTGATTACCACCGCCATATCGTTGTACACGCCTAGAATTGGCAGAGCCAGATAACCTTTGGCGATATGGATCGACTCGACCTGAAAAACCGGCCCGTCCTGCCCGTCAGTTTGGATGTAAACCGCCTGCACCCCTTTGACGCAGTGAGCCGCGGTGATTACCGCTTTTTTTCCGATCACAGTGCCGGTACAGCCGTTAAACCGATCCTCTCCGATTTTTGCGATTACCTTTACAATCCATGGGAACTCGGCTTGGTCAGCTTCGTTACCGTTGATAATTCGGCTGTGTGTGGCCGCCTCCGGCGCGCTATATTGATCACCTTCGCCGCAAGCTAAAAGAAAAACACAAGAGAATAAAACTAAGATCATCCCTGATCGTTTCATGGCAAAACCTCGTGGTGGAAACCCAAATCCCTGCGACCTTACAGGCTCGCAACGAAACCTTTTCGTATCATCCCCTGTAACTGTTATGGATACCTATCCGGCTTGGGTTGCAGGTGGGGAATTTAAGAAGAATAAGTGTTCGCTTGGCTAAGCAGATTCCAACATCAGCGCTAGCAGCGCCTTGGCTACGTGCAGGCGGCACTCTGCCTGATCAAAGACAACCGACTGAGGAGAGTCAATGACCTCATCTGTTACTTCTTCACCGCGGTGCGCCGGCAGACAGTGCATAAAAACAGCATCGGGTTTAGCCAGGCGCATCAGATCCGAGTTAACCTGGTAAGTTTGAAAGAGTTGGCTACGAAGATCTTTTTCAGCTTCCTGCCCCATGGAAACGAAGGTGTCTGTGTAGACGGCGTCTGCATCGCAAAGAGCTTGGCTCGGCTCAGTTACAAACTCCAGGTGGGATCCGCTGCTGTTTGCAAAGTTTCTGGCCACATTGATTTCATCTTCTGGGATCTGATGAGTTGTTGGAGAGGCACACGCAAAATTTATTCCTGCCAAGGCGCAAATCTGGCAGAGCGAGGTGGCGACATTATTACCATCACCGATGTAAGCCACCTTGACTTGGGCCAAGTCGCCTTTCTTAAGGCGGAGTGTCATTAGATCAGCCAAGGCTTGAGTGGGATGGTGACGGTCGCAGAGGGCATTAATCACCGGGATAGAGATGGAGCGGTGCAGCTCAACAATTGAGTCATGATTGTACACTCTAGCGATGATTAGGTCGGAAAAGCGCTCCAAGTTTCGTCCAATATCTGGAATAGATTCTCGGCCGCGCTCATTATTGCCGCTGGCTAGGATTTGAGAGCTCGATAAAAATATAGGAGTGGCCCCCAACGATGTAGCCGCTACTTCAAAAGCCATTTTGGTGCGAAGCGAGGGCTTTTCAAAAACAAGCGCCACTACTTTTCCGCAAAGCAGCCCCTCGTGTCGTAGCCCCTTATGGTGCTTCTCTCGAAAGCTGGAGGCTCTAGCCATAATGAGCTCCAGGTCGGACCTGGAGATATCAGAGATAGTGCGTAAGCTGCGCATTAACGTGGTCCTTGGGGTGTACGCCTCAAATCCAAGTCGTTACCTTCTGTTCTTTCTTTTTTTGTCTCCTTTGGCCTTTTGTGCAGCGTTTCCGCCCCTTTTCCCCTGTTTATCAGGGTTTTTCTTCCCGGGCCTGACGACTACTACGTCATTTGCCTGCTTTTTCTTTCCTGGTGCCGGCTTAGACGGCTTGGGTGGTCTGGGCGGCCTGGGCGGATGCGCATTTTGTGGTTTGTTTTTTGGACCCTTCTTGGGCTTATCTTTGTTCTTATCGGGTTGTTTGCCTTTCCCCTTATTGTGCCCCCAATTTGGCGGGGGCTTGGGGGCCTTACGCTTTTGGGCTTCGATGCGGCGACGAAGCTCCTCTTGTTCCCAGCGCAGCTTAGTTAACTCCTGTTCAAGCGCTTCTCTGCGGCGACGCTCTTGTTCAGAGACATGAGACTGATTTCGGATTTTGCGCTTCTCCTTTTCTAGCTGGTTTTCCAGATCCTCGATGCGGTTATGGATCTGCCTGTCGCGTCTACGCGCTTCCCAGTAGTTGTCATGAGAATAGCCATAGTAGTTGTAGCTGCTTCCGTATCCGTACCCGCCGTAGGGGTCGTAAGAAGAGGTATCCTCAAGTGGCAGGCCGCAGGCGCACAATCCAATTAGGGCTAAAATCAAAATCTTAGGCATACTTTCTCCATTTAAGAGCAGCCAAATATAGGGTCCTATAATAACTTCGCAATAACCTGCCGATTGCACAAGCACCCCGCAAGGCCGACATTGCTTGTGGTAGGATGCTGCAACAGTTGTCGCAGGAGCAAAGAGATAGTGGGTTGTTACAGAATCTGTATCCGGTATCCGTTCACATGAATAATAAATTAGGTGATAACAATGCATTACTAGTGCGATTATTATGAAAAAAATGGCCTCCGGTTACCGGAATCTTATGTAAGTAATGGAAGGAACGTCTTGGAAAGATTTGTAAAATTGTATCTGTTAGCCGTTTGCATGCGAATATTACTTTCTCTGGAGAAAGAGAAATTTTACCGCTCAGGCAGAAAACAAAAATTGCATGACTAATTAATCAATTCCGTACGTGAACGGTTACGTAAAATTGATTTTGAGCGCGCTCTTTTTGGTCTTTTCGGCGCAAGTTCAAAAGCGAAGTAGGGGATTAATCTACGTCTGGTACCATTGGTACTATCAAGACGGAGCAATCAGTTAGGGTTACGATGCGGCTGACCAGGTCGTCTGCACTGCGGACGGAGCTCGATCCGCTGGCTCCAAGAATGACTAGATCATGTTTGCCTGTCTCGATCTCGTTTAGGATTGACGGCATCACTGGTTCCTGACCGATCTTGATCTCGTTTGGGACATCATAGGCGCTTAACATTTCTCGCGCCTGTTCTAAATGGTGTCTGGCGCGCTTGACCTCTTCCTCAGAAGCTTTGCTATGTGCGGCGTGAAAAATAGTAGTAAAGGCATGAATGTGACGAGCAAGGCGTGCGCCGAAGCGAACATCTGTTTTGCCGGGTTCCCCGGCGGCGGTGCAGATTAACATTCGCCTGATGGAGCTACTTGCGGAAGAGGCCAGTAGCACCGGCACGCCACTCTGGATCAAAAGCCGACGAGTAAGTTGGGTGACCCTACGCACGCCTTCCTGGTCGGATTGCGGGGGGCGGCCGATAATCACTAAATCATAGTATCCCTCCTGCACTTCCCTGGTAATTTCGCGCCCGCCCTGTGCCGGGCGCAGACGGGTTTCAAAGCGCGGTTCCCCATGGGGCGTAATGTTCTGTAGGAGAAGCTGGAGTTCCTGTTGAACGGCTTCAACAGCGTCATCCGGAGCGAGGCTTTTTAGTAAAGTGGTGGTGCCGTGCGAGGCCAGGCCCAGTAGTTTGGCCATCTGCACCGCGCTAAGACCTGGCTGCGCGCGGTCAAATACGGCCAAAAATTTTAGCGCGCTCGGATCAAGCACGTGAAAGTTTGAGAGTCCGATCCAGCGCAGGTCCCCAAGAGCAGCATCGTTGGAGCCTCCATTGCTGCGGCTTTCTTGCGTGGCTTCAATGTTTGCAAAGCGCTGCCCGTAAGCTAGAGCCGGTGCAGCCGGCCGCACGCCCTGCAACGTCTCCAGTTCAAAGCGTAACTTTTCGACTGGACCGGTAAAAGTCTTCAGGGTTACACGCCCCTGGCCAATTGTGACTACATCCGTAGAGGCCGCAAAGGGTTCGGGTTGGTGCTTTACAGTTTCCGGGCGGAATAGAATTCTAACGGGCGCGCCCTCTTCGTGGACGGGTGCCCCAGGTGGAAATGGTAGCACCGCAGCGCCTAGACGGATGCGGCCCTTGTCAGAGCGGCCGACCATGACGTTGCCGCCCCCCAAAAAAGCGGCGACAAATTCGGTGTGCGGCTTGTAGTAAAGTTCTTGGGGAGAGCCGCTTTCAAGTAATCGGCCGCGTTCCAGAACAGCGACGCGATCCCCCAGCTCGAAAGCCTCCTCTTGGTCGTGTGTTACTAATATAGTGGTGACCCCTATCTGGCGCTGGATCTCTTTAAGACTGCGGCGTAGCTGGCAGCGGATTTTTAGATCAAGCGCGCCGAAGGGTTCGTCCAAAAGTAACACCGCGGGTTCATAGGCGAGGGCGCGGGCCAGGGCTACGCGCTGGCGTTGTCCTCCTGAGAGCTGGTTGGGCATGCGCCCTCCCAGTCCGCCCAGACCGACCAATTCAAGGAGAAATTCACGTCTGCGTCTGCGCTCTGCGCGGGACACTTTTCTAATCTTCAATCCGAACTCGACATTTTCGGCTACGGTCATATGGCGGAAAATGGCGTAGTTTTGGAACACGAACCCAATGCCGCGGAGTTGTGGCGGCAGATCAGTTACGTCTTTACCCTGCAACTTAACTCGGCCGCTCTCGGGCGCAATCAGACCAGCTATAATCCGCAGGACCGTGCTTTTACCGCTACCGCTACTACCAAGCAGCACAAAGAGCTCACCGTCTTCTACTTCCAGCGAAACTTGGTTTACGACCAGCTGCTCGCCAAAGCGTTTGGAGATATTTGATAAGACTATTGCCATAAGTTTCTAAAAAAAAGCGATTAAGAGTTCCCTTTGCTGTATTTCCACTCCACCACAGCCTTAGCCACCAAAGTCACTATTGCTAGAAGCGCCAAGAGCGAAGAGACTGCAAAGGCGGCAGTGAAATTGTATTCGTTGTAAAGAACTTCTATGTGCAGCGGTAGGGTGTTGGTAAGCCCGCGGATGTGTCCAGAGACTACTGAGACCGCTCCAAATTCCCCCATGGCGCGCGCGTTGCAAAGAATAACTCCGTAAAGCAGCGCCCACTTTATGTTTGGCAGGGTGATCAGGAAAAAGGTGTGCCAACCTGAGGCTCCCATAGTAAGCGCCGCTTCTTCCTCTGCGCTTCCCTGCTCCAGCATAACCGGCACCAACTCACGCGCTACGAAAGGTAGGGTTACAAAGGTGGTCGCGAGCACAATTCCGGCTGGTGCGAAGATGATTTGAATGCCAAGCGCTTCAATTATGGGGTGTAGGAGGCCGCGCTGTCCGTACAGTAGAACAAAGATCATGCCTGCAATTACCGGAGAAACTGCCAGTGGAAGGTCGATCATAGTTAAGAGCACCTGCCGCCCTGGAAAATGGAAACGGGCGATCAGCCAGGCCGCCGAGATTCCAAAGATCAAATTAAGCGGTACTGCTATGGCGGCGGTAAAGAGAGTAAGACGTATCGCCGACAAAGTGTAAGTGTCAGAGAGAGCGCGAAAGTATACGTCAATGCCTTTTTCAAAGGCGTAGGTAAAAACGCAGAATAAGGGTACGAGCAGCACTAAGCTTAGGAAGATCAGTGCTACGCTGATTAACAAGATCTGTACGGGCCGAGATTCGTTGCTGTAGTTGTTTACGGTGGCGCGACGGGCCAAGTCTGCGCTTGCTGCCATTGTCGTCATGCTAAACCTCCGCGCGGTGACTCTTTTTACCAGCTAGGTGACTCAAGCTGTTGATTAGTAACATCAGCGTGAATGATGCTAGCAGCATCACCAGCGCTAGAGCGGTGGCGCCTTTATAATCGAATTGATCGAGTTTGGTCATAATCAGGAGTGGTACAATTTCGGTAGAAAATGGCAGGTTACCGGCGATAAACACGATTGAGCCGTACTCGCCAAGGCCGCGCGCAAATGCTAGTGAAAAGCCGGTTAGGAGGCTTGGCCAGAGCCCCGGTAGGAGCACCCGAAAGAAGATCTGTCCGCGTCCCGCGCCCATACAAGCCGCTGCCTCCTCTAGCTCCGGTTCCAACTCCTCCAAAACCGGTTGCATTGTGCGCACCACAAAGGGTAGTCCGATAAAAACAAGCGCTAAGCAAATGCCAAGCGGAGTGTAGGCAACTTTAACCCCAACTCTTTCAAGCCAGGACCCTAACCAGCCGTTGGAAGAGTAAACGGTGGTGAGGGAAATCCCAGCCACTGCCGTCGGCAGCGCAAAGGGAAGGTCTATAAGCGCATCAGCCATGCGCTTGCAAGGAAAGCGGTACCGCACCAGTACCCAGGCCACTAAAAAACCAAAGAAGAGGTTTATGAAAGCCGCCGCCAGTGAAGCGCCGAAGCTTAGACGGTAGGCGGCTAGTACTCTAGGCGTGGTGGCAATCTGCCAAAATTCACCGAAGCTTAAAGTGCTTACTTTGAGAAAAATGGTAGCCAAGGGAATCAGCACCAGCAAGCTTAAATACAGAACCGTAAAGCCTAAGCTCAGGCCGAATCCAGGGAGCGCCCTTTTCGTTTGTATTCGAGTGACCATCAATACCAATGACCAAAACGAGCAGTTGCGCTATTTGGCAAGCGCCGCTTCAAAGATCTGGTCAAAAACGCCTCCGTCGCTGAAATGTTCTTTCTGGGCGGCGCTCCACCCGCCGAATGTGCCGTCAATTGTAACCATCTTGATTGATGGGAAAAGGCCCTCATACTTCTTGGCGGCCTCGGCTGACCTGGGACGATAATAGTGCTTTCCGGCTAGTTCTTGGCCAGTCGGAGAGTATAAAAATTCAAGGTAAGCTTGCGCCGTTTTAGCGCTGCCATGCTTGGCGACGTTTTTATCTACGATTGCCACCGGTGGTTCGGCCAGGATGCTGAGTGAAGGCAGCACAATTTCCATCTTTCCAGGCCCCAATTCTTTGATCGCTAAGAACGCTTCATTCTCCCACGCCAGAAGGACATCTCCGATTCCGCGTTGCACGAAAGTGGTGGTTGACCCGCGCGCGCCGGTATCTAAAATCGGCACATTTTTAAATAGCGCCTTCATAAACTCCCGTACTTTCTGTTTGTCGCCAAACTTTTGTTCGGCAAATGCCCAAGCCGCCAGGTAGTTCCAGCGCGCGCCCCCTGAAGTTTTTGGGTTTGGAGTGATCACAGCCGTTCCAGGTTTGATTAGATCGTCCCAGTCTTTAATGCCTTTCGGATTTCCCTTACGCACCAGAAAAACAATAGTGGAGGTGTACGGGCAGCTGTTGTCAGGCAAGCGGGTTTGCCAGTTTGCAGGCAGTAGGTCTGAGAGATTGGCGATTTCATCTATGTCGTATGCTAAGGCTAGGGTTACAACGTCAGCTTCCAATCCATCAATTACCGAGCGAGCCTGCTTGCCCGACCCGCCGTGAGATTGTTCAATCGTTACACTTTGACCTGTCTTAGCTTTCCACTCAGACGCAAAAGCCGCGTTTACGTCCTGATACAGTTCACGGGTGGGATCGTACGAGACGTTTAGTAGTTTGGTGCTGTCGCCTGCGAATGCTGATGTTGCAGATACTAAACAAGCAAATATTAAATAAAGGTGGGAGCGAAATACCTGTCTTGTTGCCATAGCTTAACCCTTAAAAAAAATGACGGGTAAGAGTGTAGCCCTTTTTATAGTAAAAGGTACAGCCACAGCCGTCACTTTTCTTTTAAAGTTTCCTCAAGTACTTGTTTAAGTAGATCCTCGTGCGGTGCTTGAATTAATCCGTTCTCTTCGAGCGCATTCAGGCTGTTTTGCGCTGAGATAATACCGTTTTTTGCAAGTTGATAGGCTTGATCGTAGGTTAGAATTTTTTTTGCGACTCCATCCTTCTGGGCCTGAACGCAGACTGATGCGGCTATTTCCGGAAAAACGTCGTAATCTTCCATGTTCGGTACAATATAATCAGGGTGAAGGCCTCGTCTTGCGGCAAACGCAGCGATAGTGTGTGCGGCGCAGATCGCCATTTCATCGGTGATGCGCGCTGCCCGGGCCATCAGTGTGCCTTTTAAAATTCCGGGGAAGCCAAGAGAGTTGTTGATCTGATTTGGGAAGTCACTTCTACCTGTGGCCACCACCGCAGCCCCAGCCTCTTTGGCGGCATAAGGATAAATTTCAGGCACGGGATTGGCGCAGGCGAAGACGATTGCGCTTGGACGCATGCTTGCGATCCAGCAAGGTTTGATCGTGTCTGGGCCTGGTTTGGAGAGCGCAATCAGCACGTCAGCTTTAGGCAATGCATCTTCGATGGCGGTGATCTTGTCTGGATTGGTCAACTGACACAGCTCCCATTGGCGGTAAAACTTCGGATTAGAGGAGATGTCGCTCCTGTCGCGGTGCAATCCCCCACCGCTGTTAAAGATGGTGATGTTGCAGCCGGGCATGCCGCTTTTTAGAAGCAGTTTTGCTACGGTAGAATTGGCTGCTCCTGATCCAAGGAGCACTACTTTGACGGCGCAAAGCTCTTTCCCCGTGACCTTGAGGGCGTTTAAAAGCCCTGCCAGGGTTACGCAAGCGGTTCCCTGGGCATCGTCATGCCAAACTGGAATGCGGCATGTCTGCTGTAGCTCGTCCAAAACGCGGTAGCAGTTTGGTTGGGAGATGTCCTCTAGGTTTACTGCGCCAAAAGAGGGTTCGATCATGCGCACAAATTGAATTAACTTTTCGGGGCAGGGTGCTCCGGTGGGATCACGATTATCGATGCAAAGCGACACTGCATCCACACCACCGAGGTACTTCATCAAAAGAGCTTTACCCTCCATAACGCCCAGTCCCCCGCTGGAGGTGCAGTCTCCGTCTCCCAGCACCCGGCTGGAGTCACTTACGATTGCGACTAGGTTGCCCCTATTAGAGAGATCAAAAGAAGTTTCATGGTCGTCTCGAATAGTGGTTGAAACTCTGGAAACTCCCGGCGTATACCAGATATTAAACCAGCTACTGCTCCAGATGCCGACTTTAGGAAGGGTTTGCATTTTGCCGCCGTAATAACGGTGCATCTCGATAGAGAGATTTTTTAGGAAACGGGTTTGCAGGTCTGCGCGCTGCCGATCATTTAAGTGTGGGGGGAGCAGCTCTGATAAGTTGGATAAGTCTAATTTCAATTTCATACTGGGACCGCTAAAAGTGGTGGGTCCTAATTTGTATAATGTAACCTATCACAGGTACCCTCTAAGGGGACCCTTCTTACTTAGGGGTGAAAACACTATCCACTTTAATCGGCCCTCTAATAAGACGCCGTTTTGCGCCTAATGGGCGGGCGTAAGATGTGCTAGTTCAATAAGTTGGCTGATAGCTGCCTGGTCTTTATTAAGGCCGTACAACTTCATCAATCCTTCCCGGATCGTATTGTAATCTTAATAATTATGGGAAGAGTTATTTGTCCCATTTGTGGACGTACAGGAAAAAAGCGGCAGGTTTTTTCAAAACGGCGCTATTTTTGGGAGGCGGGTCGGTCTTCTAGCCGGACTTATTCTTCCCGCAATAAGTATTACTGCTTTAGCTGCGGTATCACGTTCTCTGTATCGAGAATGAGGCAGTTTCTTAACGACATTATGGGGGATAGCTCGGCTAATTCTGAGGAGTTGCCTACCCCTGCAAAACCCTCCAGCACTCTTGTGATCGAGAGAGAGGATTACAATATCCGTCCGGCTGTACTGCGGCCTAGGTTGCGCAGTTCGCCTACTTTGTCGCCAAGTGATTCGATGCCTGCGAATGAAAGAGGCCAAGCGGGCGCCGCGTCTCAGAGTCTGTTTAGAATTGATGTAGAGCGCACTGAGACGAAGTTTAAATTTCAGCTCTCAATCGGGGAACGGCAGATACCAGTAGATCTGACAGTTTTTCAGAGCTCTCTTAAACAAACTATGCAGGAGTTGAAATCACTTTTCGTCAGCCTGCCCCGGCGGCGTTTGCCCAAGAAAGAGGGACTGGTACCCAAGCTCTCAAAAGAGGCAGGCTGCTGCGATTGGAGGAAAACCTAGCTCGGCTCTTGGGGCTATCTTCCGAAAGTAGCCGTTCTACCAAGCTCCGCTTCGATCTCAAGTAAACGGTTATACTTGCAGATACGTTCGCTTCGGCAAGCTGAACCAGTCTTGATCTGTCCCCCACCCATGGCTACAGAAAAATCCGCCATAAAGTCGTCTTCTGTTTCTCCAGAACGATGGGAGATTACATAACTCCACCCGGCTTTCCGGCACATATTGATGGTTTCAATTGTTTCAGTGACGGTGCCGATCTGGTTTAACTTAATCAAGACAGAATTAGCCGCCTTTTCTTCAATACCGCGCGCCACAAACTTGGCGTTAGTAACGAACAAATCATCGCCTACAATCTGCACTTTGCTTCCCATCTCGGCCGTCATCTGTTTGAAGCCAGTCCAGTCATTTTCATCCAGACCGTCCTCAATCGAGACAATCGGAAATTTCTCAGTCCAACTCTTCCACATCGCCACCATCTCTTCGGTGTTCTTTTGCCCCTGTCCGGATTTAGAAAGATTGTACGACCCAGCCTCGAAAAATGAGCTAGCAGCAGGATCCAGGGCGATACACACATCCCGTCCGGGGGAAAGCCCGGCTGCTTCGATGGCTGCGATGATTACTTCTACGGCCTCTTCGTTACTCTTTAGGTTGGGGGCGAATCCACCCTCGTCCCCGACTGCAGTAGCGTAACCTTTCTTATGGAGGATGTTCCTTAGGGCGTGAAAGGTCTCCGCGCCGTATCGCAAGGCTTCGCTAAAACTTGGTGCACCTACCGGGAAGGCCATGAACTCCTGAAAATCAACGCTATTATCGGCGTGCTTGCCGCCATTAATTATGTTCATCATCGGCACCGGCAAGCGCAGCGCTCCGGGACCCCCTAGGTAGGCGTAGAGAGGCAGCCCGGTGGTGTACGCTGCTGCGCGCGCCACCGCCATGGAAACGCCTAAAATGGCGTTAGCACCAAGGTTGCCCTTGTTGGGAGTGCCATCCAGGCTAATCATAAGGCGGTCTATATCGGCTTGTCCGGTTGGATCCATGTCGATCAACTCCGGCGCAATCACATCGTTTACGTTGGCGACCGCTTTCAGCACTCCTTTGCCGAGATAGCGTTGCTTATCACCATCTCGCAGCTCAACGGCTTCATTCTCGCCGGTAGATGCGCCGGAGGGCACTGAAGCGCTGACGGTAACGCCGTTATTTAGGGTCACAAAAGCTCGCACGGTCGGGTTGCCGCGTGAATCTAGGATCTCCATGGCTCGTACTGAGGTGATTCTGGACATGTCTTGCTCCGTAAAATAGTAGCGAAAGTTAACGGACTATATTTTTTCTGCGCAGTTTTGTCCAGAGGTCGGAGTTGGCCCTGTGTAGATCTGTCGCGGCCGTGCAATTCGCAAGGTAGGATCCTCGCGCTGTTCATGCCAATGCGCAATCCAGCCCGGCAACCGTCCAATCACGAACATAACCGTAAACATATCTGTTGGAATGCCGATTGCGCGGAAAATAATACCGCTGTAAAAATCAACGTTTGGGTAGAGCTTACGTTCGGTAAAGTAAGGGTCCTCCAGGGCGGCTTCCTCCAATTGAAGCGCTATGTCCAGGAGAGGATCGGAAATCTGGAGTTTCTGGAGCACTCGGTGGCAGGAAGCTTTTAGAATTCTGGCGCGTGGGTCGTAGTTTTTGTAAATGCGGTGCCCGAAGCCCATAAGTTTGCATCCGCTATCTTTTTGCTTGGCCTTTTCGATATACTGTTTTACCGTCAGTTCACCGTCGTGGATCTGCTGTAACATCTCCATCACCGCCACATTCGCTCCCCCGTGCAGTCGGCCCCATAGAGCGCATACACCTGCGGCACACGAAGCAAAGAGGTTGGCCTGGCTTGAGCCCACGATGCGCACGGTGGAGGTGCTGCAATTTTGTTCATGGTCCGCGTGCAAGATAAACAGAAGATTTAGCGCATCTTCGATCTCAGGGTCGGCCACGTACTGGTCGTAAGGCATGGAAAAAAGCATGTGGAGAAAATTAGCGCAGTAACGCAGCTTCGGGTCGGGATAGATGTAGGGGAGACCTTTGGAGCGGCGGTAAGCGTAGGCTGCGATTGTGCGAATCTTGCTAATCAATTCTGCTGAGATCTCCTCAAATTCGACGTCCCATTCTGAGTTAAATAGCTCGGGGTAAAAACATGAGAGCGCGTTAATCATCGCGGATGTCACGGCCATTGGATGAGCGGTGGCCGGGAAACCTTCAAAATGATGGCGCATCCGCTCGGGAAGATGGGCGTTTTTGGTCAGGCGCTTTCGAAAACGTTCACGTTCGTCTTTTTCGGGCTTATGTCCGAAAATCAAAAGCCAGGCTACCTCTACAAAATCCGGTCGCTTTACCAACTCTTCGATTGGAATGCCGCGGTAGCGTAAAATACCAGACTCTCCGTCAATATACGTGATAGCGCTTTTACATACGGCAAAGTTGCTGTAGCTTGGATCGTAAGCTACTAAGCCGCTGTCGCTTCTTAATTCGGAAATATCGATAGCGCGTTCACCCTCCGAGCCTTCTATGATCGGGTAAATCCACTCTTTCTCGCCGTATTTGATTGAAGCAAAGTCTGTCATGGCGGTTGTTCTCGTCCTGTAACCGTTCACGCGTGGAATTGATTACACAGCTCCGTTTCCAGCCTGGGCGGTCATAATAATCGCACTAGTAACGCGTTGTAATCACCTAATTTAATATCCATGTGAGGGAGTACCTCGTCCTTCCTAACTTGATTGGATGTTTGAGTTTACGAAAAGTTAGGAAAAGAGGAAAAGAGGGCGTAAATAAAACAGTGGCTCGCTACGAAAGGGTTGCCGAGAGTTAACCCTTTAAGTTAGTTAATAAGACTGCTCTCTTATTAATACTCCTAGTTCAAGCCCGGTCTGCTAATTTTGTTGGCTGCCGGTGCTTCCGTTTCTTGAGAGAGCATTCTTATGAAGGCAGGTTGTTAAACGGTTTACGAATTTGAGTTGCTTATGAAGGCGAGATTTGATTGTCGAACATCGTCGGAGCTTGAAGCCCAAGAGAGGAAGTTTTTGCACAGGACCAAGCACGCCAAAGTTCAGGTTGAAGATGACCGCACCGGGATGAGCTTGGAATCTTTCAAGCGCGCCTTTCTTAACAATCTCCATTACATTCAAGGTGTGGATGCCTCGATGGCTTCCAGTTTTGACTATTATATGGCGCTTGCTTACACCGTGCGTGACCGCCTGATGCACCGCTGGATTAAGACCGAACAGGTTTGCGCCGAAAATGAAGTTAAAACTGTCTACTATCTATCAGCGGAGTTTTTGATGGGGAGGCAGCTTGGAAACAACCTGATGAATGTCGGGTGTTTCGAGCTGGCTAGGCAGGCGTTAAAAGATCTGGATTTGGATCTGCATGACATTATGGAGCATGAGGCTGAACCGGGATTGGGAAATGGCGGTTTGGGGCGTCTAGCAGCGTGCTTTTTAGACTCACTGGCCACGCTTGATATTCCAGCGGTGGGATACGGTATCCGTTATGAATTTGGTATTTTTGAGCAGACCATTAGAGACGGGTGGCAGGTGGAGCGTCCGGATCGTTGGTTGCTGTACGGTAACCCGTGGGAGTTCCCGCGGCCGCGTTACACGGTTGAGGTTAAGTTCGGGGGGCGTACCGAGAGTTATGAAATTAACGGGCGGCGGCGCACTCGTTGGATGCCGCTATGGAAAGTTATTGGTGTCCCTTTTGATACCCTCGTGCCGGGATATCATACTGCCACGGTGAATACGCTCTGCCTGTGGAGCGCTAAGGCCAGCGATGAGTTTGATTTTGCAGTTTTTGATTCGGGAGACTACACCCGCGCGGTAGCCGGCAAGAACCTATCGGAAAATATTACCAAGGTGCTCTACCCAAATGATAACACGCCTCAGGGGCGGGAGTTGCGTTTGCAGCAGCAGTACTTCTTTGTTTCGTGCGCTCTGCAGGATGTTATTCGTGGGCATCTTTGGAAGTATCATGGAGTTGAGGGTTTTGAGGATCATGCGGCAATCCAGCTAAATGACACCCATCCCGCGATCGCAGTAGCTGAATTGATGCGGTTGTTCCTAGACGAATTAGGTTTAGAGTGGGATCATGCTTGGCGGATTACTCAAAAAACTTTTGGTTACACCAACCACACTTTGCTGGCGGAGGCCTTGGAGCGCTGGCCAGTGTCTATGTTTGAGAGGCTGTTGCCGCGTCATTTAGAGATCATCTACGAGATCAACCGTCTCTTTATGCAGGAAATTCAAGTGCGTTTTCCGGGGGATCCGGATCGTCTTGGCCGCATGTCTTTGATCGAAGAGGGAGAGACCAAGCAGGTGCGCATGGGGCACCTAGCTTGTGTCGGCAGTCACTCCATAAACGGTGTGGCGGCGCTGCACAGTCGGTTACTTAAGGATCAGCTGTTTAGGGATTTCTTTGAGGCTTGGCCCGAGAAATTCAGCAATAAGACTAACGGCGTGACGCCGCGTCGTTGGCTGTTGCTTAGCAATCCCAAATTGGCTCTGCTGATCACCAAAAAGATTGGAAAGAGCTGGGTGACCAACTTGGAGGAGTTAAAGCAGCTGGAGGATTACGTCGACGATGCCAAATTTCAAGAATCGTGGCGTAAGATTAAGCGCGAGAATAAACAGGACCTGGCGGAGTACATCAAGCACCGTAACCATTTGGAGATTAACTCCGAGTCGCTCTACGATGTTCAAGTAAAGCGCTTGCATGAGTATAAGCGGCAACTCCTAAATGTGCTTTATATTGTAACGCTTTACAATCGCCTAAAAGCCAACCCATCTCTACAGATTGTGCCCCGCACCTTTATATTAGGGGGCAAAGCCGCGCCGGGATATTTTGTCGCCAAATTGGTGATCAAGTTAATTAACAGTGTGGCCGAGGCGGTGAATAACGACCCAGATGTACGAGACCAGATTAAGGTGGTCTTTTTGGCCAACTATTCAGTCTCGTTGGGGCAGCGCGTCTATCCCGCAGCTGACCTATCGGAGCAGATCTCAACCGCTGGAATGGAGGCGTCAGGCACTGGCAACATGAAGTTCTCTCTAAATGGGGCGCTGACTATCGGCACTCTGGATGGGGCCAATATTGAGATTAGGGATGCAGTGGGAGCCGACAATTTTTTCCTGTTCGGGCATACAGTTTCACAGTTAGTGGAAATTAGAAACCATGGGTATCATCCGCGAGGTTTTTATGAGTCCAACCATGAGCTGAGGGGTGTGTTAGATCGCATTTCTTCCGGTTATTTTTCACCTGGAAATACCGGGCTCTTTCAACCTCTGGTGGACTCTCTTCTAAATGAAGACCGTTACATGTTGCTTGCTGACTATCAGTCTTATGTAGATTGTCAGCAGCGTGTTAACGAGACTTATCAGGACCAAGTGCGTTGGACCAGAATGTCGATTATTAATAGCGCCAATATGGGACGTTTTTCATCAGACCGTACTATTTCCGAGTATTGCGACGAGATCTGGAAAGCCAACCCCATTCAGGTTGAGCTAGACTCCGAAGTGGAGGAGCGTTTTGCGTTTTTGAGCAAGGAGTCGCTGTAAGGCTAGCCTAGTTCCGCTTCGGCTCGCAGCCAATGTTCAATCTCGCGGCCCTGTGGGCAGCCCTCGGCCTGCCAGATCTCCCAGGCGCGTAGGGCTATTTGCTGTGGAGTAGCGTGGCAGCTCTTAGCCTCGTTAGTCTGTGGCTGGTTTATTTGTTGCTGGCTTACTTGTTGCTGACTTATTTGTGGTTGGCTTACTTGTGGTTGGTTCGGCTGAGTGTGAGTGGCAGCCCCATTTAGTAAACACAGGCCCATGCGGGTTGGGCGTCCGATGCGCTCGTTAATCGGGCTTACGTAAAGTGTTTGACCTTGCGCTATCACTACCGCAGTTATTTTCGTCCCCAGTTTACCGTTCTTTAAACCTTGTTCTGCAATCGTACTGCCGTTTTGGTTTTCCATCCCTTAGTTTTCCACGTTTATGTGCTAACCTTAAATGTAAGTTCAAGTGATTTGAAGTTGTAAACCCTAGCTTACTGATTTAGGAATTGCAAGAGAGAGACTGACAGTTTTCCTACAGTGCTTGAGAAAATGTTTTCGCTGGACCAGTGCGATGCTTGGGTAGATAGGTGTCGTAGACCGAGGCGATATTTCTAACGAAGAGCCGTCCGAGTGGAGTGACGTTGATAGTATCCGGTCCGAGTTCCACCAGCTTGTCGGCCGCCATCGGTTCAAGTGCTGCTAAACCGCCTAAAAATATCTCTGAAGCTTGGATGTGATCCTCTGCATGTTCCATCACACTTCTTAGATTAACTGCTTCGCTGCACATCAGACGTTCGATAATATAAGCGCGAACACGATCCTCAGCGCTACGGAGCAGGATCTTGGCAATTGGTAA
>JAAYZI010000020.1 GCA_012514925.1 Deltaproteobacteria bacterium
AGATTAAAGGATTCTATGCTGGGTATCCGTGATAGATCCTCCATAAAAGCGGAAACGTACTGCAATAACTCGGCATCTTCGCCTTCAGGTTCTGGACCAAACTTTTTACTAGTAGTAGGGGTATTGAACTTCTCAAGTCGAGACCTCAATCCCAAACCACGTTTTCTTTTTCGCCCTCTATTATTCGCCACGCGCCCCCACTGATTACCTGCCACTCCCTTCATCCGGCAATGGTTGCCGGGTAGAGCCAGCTAACTCAATTCACTTGCACATTTCGTTCCGAAGCTTTCGCTTTGGAGCGGTTTTTTTTAAAAAAGTCCGTTAGCAGCTCTGTGCAACGCTGCGCCTGTATCCCTGCGATTACGCGGATTGGGGAACCTAAGCGCGTGTCCTGAGAGAGGTCGTAAATTGATCCAAAGGCCCCAAATCTTGGATCGGTTGCGCCGAAAGCAACCACCGGGATACGGGCCTGCCGTATAGCGCCCGCACACATCGTGCACGGCTCCAACGTCACGCACAGGATGGTATCGTTTAAGCGCCAATCTTTTTGCAGAACAGACGCTCTACGAATCGCAACTATCTCGGCATGTAAAGTAGCGTCATGTGCGCTTTCGATCTCATTGTGCCCCACTGCGATAACCCGTCCATCTCTGCCAATGGCGGCACCCACCGGAACCTCACCTAACTCAAACGCCGCTCTAGCTTGTTCCAGCGCGGCTTGCATGACCAAGTCAATAAACTGGATCTCCAGCTTCATGGGTTATTGCAAATAGTTACGATCACTAATACACGGAAAACAGGTATGCAAAGAGATGGCGCGCCCTGAGAGATTCGAACTCCCGACCTTCTGGTTCGTAGCCAGACGCTCTATCCAACTGAGCTAAGGGCGCAGTCACATGAGATTGCTTAATTTTACATAAAAAAACAAGGTGCCATGAATATACTAACCGCGGCACCGTATCTCAAAATTCTTATCAGTACCATTTTTAATCATGTGTAATCACTATATAATTGCATCATTGCACCTTTTACCGTAACTGTTCACGCGTAGAATTGATCATGCAATTTTTGTTTTCGACCTGGGCGGTAACGCGGAGTCAATTTCACTTTCTCCAGAGAAAGTAATATTCATGTGAACGGTTGCGCGGCTCCTTAAATAAGTCAAATTCTTGCATCAATCCGGGATTATAAGCTAGTGTTACTCTTTGTTATATTATGTGTACTAGTCAGTATTCGATATGACAGACACTGTCCTGTTTAATCGGGGCTTTTATTAAACCTTGTCACATATGCGTATTTCTCGCATTGTCCTACGGCGCGTAATTTGCCAATCGTTTGCGCGAATGCATATGCGACGGGGCTGTATAGCCTTGCGTTTTATATAAAGAGATCTAACACTGTCTGTATGATCAAATCCTGACTTATACGTATTATGTAATTGGGCGCCGGATTTAAAATAGGGTAGGATGGCCGAGTGGTTTAAGGCGCTGGTCTTGAAAACCAGAGGTCCGGCAACGGTCCCGGGGGTTCGAATCCCTCTCCTACCGCCAACGCGTTTTGCAGACTCGAAGCTTGTTTGCGGAGAGGTGGCCGAGCGGCTGAAGG
>JAAYZI010000243.1 GCA_012514925.1 Deltaproteobacteria bacterium
AAACAACAACTCACGTTTCAGCCTGGCTCCACCTTGATATCCGACAAAAGAGTCGTGGGAAAGATCAAATAACCGCAGCCATCCAACCTTCTGTCTCTCAAGTTTCACATCGCATCCCGCCGACCTGTTTCGGGAAGGCTTCATATGCCCACTCCGTTAGCTCACACCTCTAACTGACTCCCCGACCAGCTCCGTCACATGACGCCGCCGCAATCTCAACCGGCATAGACCCCCGTAGATCTCCCATCACAAGTCCTATCACTAGCCGTAGAAGCGCGGGAGATTTTAGACGCTGCTACTTCTCAGCTTTGGACTTTGCAGATCCTGCTGCTTTTTTTCCTTTGGGATCTTGCTTAGATTCCGGCTTAGATTCTGACGCCTTGGCTGCCGCATCGCGATTATATTTCTTCTTAAGCGCCGATAGCTTCTTCTCCTCAAAGGTCACATGCTTCCTAGCAATCGGGTCGTACTTCTTAATGGAGAGCTTACTCCCAGCTTTACCCTTCTTCTTATTCTTCCTGTAGGTATAGAAATACCCAGTGCCTTCGCTCGACACCAAGAAGACTCCTTCCTTTTGCGCTTTAGCCATAATTACCTGTACTTAAACACAAACCGCTACAAAGTCGCCCCGAAAATATGCCCCAACTGCCTCCAAAAGACAAGCGTTTGAAAAGGGAGCTCGTAAGCTGTGTATCCGTTCACAAAATCAGCCGCCCCTGATCAGGGGGTGACTACTTTTTTTTCATGATAATCGCACTGGTAACACAGTGTAATCACCTAATTTAATATTCATGTGAACGGATACCGGATAGCGGTTACTAAACTGTATACCTATTTCCTGCGTTATAGCTTAAAATGGGGCGCAGAACCTACTCAGGCTTAAGAGCATTATACATGCTTTTTGAGTAGTTACAGGCCGGAAAGGAAGTCCTGATTAAGTGGGGCGAGGTATTACCCGGCAATCGGTGGGGCTCCCCTAGAATCAGGGCTCAAAAGCCAGGGCCTAAAAACAAAATGGGAGCAACCACAGCACATTTTTAATTTCACTGCGACCCTAAAGAGAGAGAAAAACATGGATGCTATCACCAACCTTGAATGGCGCGGTTTAATTCAAGATTGTTCGGACTGGGAGGGCATGCGTCGCCTGCCCGCAGGAGAGAAGTTCTACGTCGGCATCGACCCTACCGCTCCCAGCCTGCAAATCGGGAACCTAATACCGCTTATGACCGCTATCCATTTGGGGCGCCATGGTTTTTTGCCGATCATCCTTTTCGGCGGCGCCACCGGCGCAATCGGGGACCCATCCGGCAAGTCCGCCGAACGCCCTCTACTCCCAAGAGAAACAATCGAGCGCAATATCGCAGGCCAAAAGGCTCAGGCACGGACGATCTTTGAACGTTGCGATTTACATGTCGAGTTTGTTGATAACTACGAATGGACGGCACAGCTTAAGCTAATCGATTTCTTACGGGACATCGGAAAGCATTTCACCGTAAACTATATGCTATCCAAAGAGGTTATAAAAACCAGGCTAAATGGCGACGGCATTTCTTTTGCGGAATTCAGCTACATGCTTCTGCAATCCCACGATTTTCTGCATCTATACCAAACCCGTGGCTGCAGGATTCAAATGGGGGGTTCAGATCAGTGGGGGAATGTAACTGCAGGACTAGAGCTAATCCGTAAGAAAATACAGGGAGAGGCTTACGCCTTCTCATGGCCGCTGCTACTAAACAGCCGCGGAGTTAAATTTGGAAAAAGCGAAAGCGGCACGCTATGGCTTAGTGCCGACCTGACCAGTCCTTTTAAATTTCATCAGTTTTTCCTCAATTCAAGTGATCAAGACGTTATAAAACTGCTAAAGATTTTCACGTTCTTGGACCAAACTGAAATTGCAAATTTAGAAGAGTCCCTGCGCACATGCCCTGAAAAGCGTGAAGCTCAAAAGACCTTGGCGGATGCGATCTGCGCTTTAGTGCACGGCGAACAAGCACTTGAAGATGCCAAACGCGGAGCACAGGTTCTTTTTGGGGGTTCACTGAAAGGGGTCCCTATCTCTTGGTTGGAGGAAATCTTTAGTGAGGTCCCCTCAGCAAGCCTTCCTTTAGAGCATCTTAAAGAGATGTCTGTGGTTGATCTCTTAGCGGCCGCGCAAGCCGTTGCTTCAAAAGCGGAAGCAAAACGCCTGGCCCAAAGTGGAGGCATCTATATTAACAATGAGCGCATTACTGACGGCATGGCGCGTCTCTCGGAGTTAGGTGTTTTAGATCAGAAACTTTTTGTTGTGCGCACTGGCAAGAAGTCTTACCATCTCATACGAGTTGAGTGATGCGGACGTAGGCTCGGGCAAATTGAGGCAAGCGTTACCGCCCTGGATTTTCACATCTTTAACGCAAAGTAACTAAACCATGTCTTTTAAGCCGGGAGACACAGTCCATATTATCCCACTTAAAAAATCCGGCCTGGTAAGTCGCCTGCTAAAGCCAGGACACTATCAAGTTACCCTGGGTTCCATGCAGATTACGTGTCGAGAAACCGACCTCGAATCTCGCACCCGGAAGATTAAAGCCACAGCTACGCCGGAATCTGTTTTACCCCCTTCCTCCAAGGAAAAAATTAGAAGGTTGGACTTGCACGGCTTACGTGTCGCGGAAGCGATGAACCAGGTTGAGTCTGCTATTAATCGAGCTATTTTGTGCAATCAGGAAAGGCTGGAGATTTTACACGGCATCGGTTCAGGCAAAATTAAAGAGGCACTTCACCGTTATCTGGAGCAACTAGTTGTGGTAAAGAACTTTAAGCTTGAACCTTCAAATCCTGGTGTCACGGTAATTTATTTTTAAGTGGACCATAGAAGGTAGTTGCGATATAGATGGATACTTCACCTATCTTTATCATAACCTGGATGAGAGCTGCTGCTTATGGCTGTACACATCTTAGCACCTGCGTTACTTGCTCTTTTCACTTGGAGCTGCTGCCTTCCGGCAGAGTCTCAAGAGCGTTACGATACTCCTGCGCTTGAGGTTCCTGCCAGTCCCAAGGCACCCTGGCGAAGCATTGAACCCGAAGGGGACCCTCTTATCACAGCGGAAACTAAGTCCACATTTTCATGGGTAGATGTTGTGCTTTGGATTCCAAACCGGATTATGGACTTCTTAGATATATTTCGATTTGATATCGGGGTTGGCCCTTCACACGGCGCAGTGGTGCGCCTAAGCCGATATGCCCAAGCCGGATACCGCGAGATGTCTCCTGCCTCAGTG
>JAAYZI010000244.1 GCA_012514925.1 Deltaproteobacteria bacterium
CTGGGACGCTCTCCCCATTACTATCAAAAATCCGCGTCATACCTACTTTTCGGCCGTAGATTGCGTTCATTTTTCAACCAATCTAAATGCTACAAATTCAAACACTTAGTCTGCCAAAGACTACACTCCGCAACGAAACTCAAGCTCCGAAGCAAGATACAACTAAACTCTCGGGCAGCGCTTACTGAAGCTTAATTTCTACATCAATACCCGCCGACAACTCGAGCTTCCCCAAATCATCGATCGTTTGCTGAGTGGGCTCCAAGATGTCGAGAAGCCGCTTATGGGATCGGATCTCGAACTGATCCCGGGACTTCTTATCAACATGCGGCGAGCGGTTCACTGTAAAACGCTCAACTCGGGTCGGGAGGGGAATCGGCCCAGCTACCTTTCCGCCGGTCCTCCGCACCGCCTGCACGATATCCTGCACCGCCGCGTCCAACACCTTATGATCGTACCCACAGAGCCGGATCCGAATCCTCTGACTGCCAATCATTTCAATTACCTACAATTTTAATATGAATGCAGACTCAAAAACGCAGTCACTTATAGCAGGACTTTTTTCTAAGATCTACATTTCCACTGCCACATTTACTCATTTCAGAGCCTAATTCCCAACCTTGGAGGAAAAAAGCTCGCCTCAAACCCCAAAAACCGGAAAACTCCCCGAACCCCTTTCCGACTACTCAATAACTTCGGCGACGACGCCAGCACCTACCGTGCGGCCTCCCTCTCGAATAGCAAAGCGCAGCTCCTTATCCATCGCTATCGGCTGAATAAGCTCTACCACTATCGAGACATTGTCACCCGGCATCACCATCTCCTGACCTTCCGGAAGTGTCACTGACCCTGTCACGTCCGTCGTCCGGAAATAAAACTGCGGCCGATACCCCTTGAAAAACGGCGTATGACGACCGCCCTCTTCCTTCGTCAACACATACACTTCCGCCTTGAACTTCGTATGCGGGGTAATCGAACCAGGCGCCGCTAGCACCTGCCCTCGCTCGATCTCCTCCCTCTTCACTCCTCGAAGCAGACACCCAGCGTTGTCTCCCGCCTGACCCTCATCCAGGCTCTTGCGGAACATCTCCACTCCCGTAACCGTCGTCTTGCGCGTCTCCGTCAGGCCAACGATCTCTACCTCTTCGCCCACCTTCACTCGACCTCGCTCAATTCGACCCGTGGCTACCGTCCCTCGCCCCTGAATACTAAACACATCCTCCACCGGCATCAAAAACGGACGGTCAATATCTCGCTTCGGTTGAGGGATATACGAATCAAGCGCAGCAAGAAGACGGTTAATCGACTCCGTCCCTATCTCGCTCACCTCTCCCTCCAGCGCCTTCAATGCTGAGCCTTTGATTATCGGGATCTCATCTCCTGGAAAATCATACTGACTTAGCAAATCCCTCACCTCAAGCTCCACCAAATCAAGCAGCTCGGGATCGTCCACCATATCCACTTTGTTCAAATACACCACTATGTTCGGCACACCAACCTGACGCGCCAACAATATGTGCTCCCGCGTCTGCGGCATCGGCCCATCATTCGCACTCACCACCAGCACTGCTCCGTCCATCTGCGCCGCGCCCGTGATCATGTTCTTCACATAGTCCGCATGCCCCGGGCAGTCCACGTGCGCATAGTGTCGCGCCTCGCTCTCATACTCCACGTGCGCAGTCGCTATCGTGATCCCTCGCTCTCTCTCCTCAGGCGCATTGTCTATCTGGTCAAACGCTCTAAATTCCCCTCGACCAGCTTCCGCCGATACCTTCGTTATCGCTGCCGTCAACGTCGTCTTCCCATGGTCCACGTGCCCTATCGTTCCCACGTTCACATGCGGCTTCTTCCTCTCAAATTTCTCCTTCGACATCCTCTCTCTCCTTTCGCTACGCGAGTTGTGTAAGACCCATCATTAGGCAGCCAGACCAGCCTGTCTACCTGGATATAATTGCTTCCGCAACTTGGGCCGGTACAAAATCATAATTGGAAAATTGCATAGTAAATGTAGCTCTGCCCTGAGTCTGCGAACGAACATCTGTCGCATAACCGAACATCTCGCCCAAGGGAACCTCGCCTTTAATCACTTGCGCCCCAGCTCTAGGCTCCATGCCATGAATCCTTCCGCGACGGCGATTAATATCTCCCACTACGTTGGCTACAAAATTATCCGGCGTAACCACTTCTACGCTCATAATCGGCTCAAGCAGACGAAGGCCGCTTTCTTTTGCTGCCTCTTTGACCGCCTGAGAAGCACAGACCTTAAATGCCATCTCCGAAGAGTCAACTTCGTGGTAAGAACCGTCGAGCAGCTCCACCCCAACATCAATAACCGGGTATCCCGCAAGCACCCCGCCAGACAAAGCATCAACAATGCCTTTTTCGATAGCAGCAAAATACTCCTTAGGAATCGTGCCACCGCGGATAGAATTTACAAATTCAAACCCCTCACCCCTTTTTCGCGGATAAACACGGATTACCACATGTCCATATTGCCCGCGACCGCCGCTTTGGCGGACATAACGGTGATCTTTCTCCACTGATTTCTCAATAGCTTCTCGATAGGCGACTTGCGGTTTGCCAACATTGGCTCCCACCTTAAACTCTCTGGTTAGGCGATCGACAATAATCTCCAAATGGAGTTCCCCCATTCCAGCAATAATAGTCTGACCCGTCTCATCATCGGTCTGCACCCGAAACGAAGGATC
>JAAYZI010000245.1 GCA_012514925.1 Deltaproteobacteria bacterium
CGGCGGCAAAACTGGGGTATACCATCTCCAATCCATGCAAATCCTGGATCCTTGATTCAAATTCTCGTTGATCCAAACAGCCATTAGTTCGCGCGTATCGGGCCGAAGCTCCGACGCCAACTGAAGGCTGCGTTGCGCACTTAGCCCCACCACTAACGCAGCTAATAATGGCCACAAAACACGCACGCGACTCAGGCTTATCATCCGCACTGCCTCGCCCACACCCAACGCCAGAAAGGGCAAAACCGGCAAGATATAACGCTCAGGCTGCGGTTCTGGTTTGGCCTTGACCCACTCGGCCGGAAGGTAAAAGAGAAGCACCAGCGCCACCACGTAAAGATCTTCCATGCGTCGGCGCCACAACAACACACCCAAGCCAGCAACTCCAACCAATGTGGGCAAAACATGCATACCCGGAAGCAGACTACGCGAAAAGTGGTACATCCAGTACTGCGACCAAGCGTCAATACTACTGGTGTGGCCCTTGCTCATATGCCACTTCTCGTACATGAAGTCCCGCACAAAAGTCTGATAGTCCAGAATGCTGTAGGGCGTCGAAATCAAAAATCCAAGTGGCAACATCAATATCGCAATAAAAGTGTAAACCAACCACTTGCGATTGGGCGAAAGAGTGCCGGATTTAAGCCAGGGCGCGCCTGCTAAAATGGCAAAACAGAGTACCCCCGGATACTTTGTACCTGCAGCAAACCCCGCTACCAAACCGGCCGCCCATAACAGCCACTTGCGCTCTTCCTGCACGGCCTTTAACACCAATAACACCGTTCCTAAGACCATGACGGTCAGAAGCGCATCCTCTTTAAGATAGCGGCTACAGGTCACATGCAAAGGAGCCGCCGCTAAAACCGCTGCTCCAAGAAGCCCACTGCCAGAAGAGAAAATGCGTCGACCTATGCAGTACACAAGCAAAATTGAAAACGTACCCGCTAAAGCGCTGACCGCGCGCCCCGCTAAAACTAAACTTGCCTGCCACTCGCCTGACATTCCCAAGTGATGCCACAGGGAGTTCATAAAGTAAGTCAAATATAGAAGCAGGGATGGATGCTTAAAGTAGCGTGGATTCAAATCAGCAGCTGCCACCATGCGCATTATCACACCGTGCTTCTGCATCTCATCGGGGTGATACGCTTCAGGCAAGCCGAAATCTAAACCATAAAAACGAAGCAACGCTCCAAACCCAAGCACCATTAAAAGCGTAAGACAGATCCAAACCGACCTAGGCTCATCTTCCAGCCGATCACGTAGAAAGGGGCGCGGAATATTTTTAACTCCACCTGGCACTAACTTGGCCGCAAGTAAAACCCCACTTGCTAGTGCTGTAAAACAGATCCAAAGCTGACTTATCAATCCAAAATCTAAATCGCTTGCGCGCGCTAAAAATATAAACGCGACAGCTGGAACCCCTAGCGCAATCCACTTGCTCCAGGCTGGACTTACCGTAAAAAAAACAATAATTGCCAACAGAAAAATTGCACCGCTGATCTTAAATAATAGAAGCGGTTCTACTATGGGCACTCCAAGCCGGGAAGTTACCTGCGCCGAAACAAGCTGCGGCCCCAACCTGCGCCGATCTCTAAGTGAGGGCTGAAAAGGGTTAAGCACCCTAAATACTACCGACCTAGGCTGGCAAGTGCCCCTTAAAAAAACTACTTCTTTATGGCCCGGACCAACAGTAAATTCTGCGCTACTTTCGCCGCACACTTCTAATCGTAGCCGCGGGGTCGGCTTCCCTGGCGGATGCCAAGGTCCAAAGGTTAAAATCAAACGATTGCCGCGCGAAGCCAACTCCGGAAGGAGAATGCGTGCTCCATCCGAAATCCAACGGTCAGGCCTGATACCCTTAAAGAAACCGCCGGAATCATGGGGCGTCAAAACGGCTCTATACGACATCCCCGCACCAAATAATCCAGCCGCAAAGCTAAGTAGAGCAAGTAATAGCAGAGCTGGCAAAAAACGCCGTCGCGCCCTCTCAAGCCCTTTAGATTGTCCGGCTTCCGCCTCCTTGGCAATTTGCGCCATATCCGCTCCCAAACTTTGTCCCGCGTCAGCTCCACTATAGCCTACTCCGGGGAGAGTAGCCACAATTATGACTTGCGGTACGAGCTGTAATTAGGGAGATAATAACATGAAGTCTACTTTCGAGGTGCAGCCCATGATTACAGCAGCGACCCCCTTCAGAATTTACGTTTGCTTAATGTTGTTTGTTTGTGCGCCACTGCTAAGCGGCTGCGGGAGCAGCGGAGGCGGTGGAGATGATTTCATCGGAGCCGGCGTTGTGTCAATCTCATGCTCTCCCTCCAAAATAGATGGGGGGGACCGCACCCGGGTTACGATCCATATTCGCGATACTCATCCTGACGGAATTGCGCTTAAAATCTTTTTCCCCCATGGCTTAATGTACGTGCAGAATAGTTCGCGTCTGCTGGTAGATGATGCTGAGCGGCGCATCACTCCTGATGAACACTTAGAGTCGCAGACTGGAGTGTTCCTCGTTTATTATATCGCCCAGAGGGTCTTCGGTGATCGAAACCGCGGAACCATTATTTTGGAGCTTCAAGGAAGTGGCCGTATTAAAGACGGGGTGATCGGCGTCGATGTGGATGTCGATGATCCGTTGATCGATAATGAATGGGAATTTGACATAGAAAACCCACAGTACGAATCTGAGTCCGAGACCAGAATCGAGGTGCTCGGCTGAAAGCTATGATCCCATGTTAGGCGGGCTTTTTGGAAAAAAGAAAGGACGTTCCGTCCCTGATAAGGCGGCTCGTCTTAGTCCAGCCATCACCAGTTCGATCATGGCTACGGTTGGTTCACGTGGCATCCCGCCCATGCCCTCGGCCGCCCAAAAAGCCTTTCGTTTGTCGGTTGACCCCCGTGCTGAAGCGCGTGATTTTATCGACATTATCGAATCCGATGAGGCCCTAAGCGCACGCGTTATTAAAATTGCAAATTCGGTTTATTATGAACGTGGCAAAAAAAGTGAGACAATTGAAGAGTCCGTGCTAGTCATCGGGATAAACGAACTCCGCAATCTGCTATCTGCCACAACCCTAACCGAGATATTTCCCTCATCACATCCGGCGCGCAGCCAACTCTGGGCCAACGACATCGCCACCGCCATCGCCGCAAAAATCATCGCGCGAAAAGTTTTGCCCAGTAAAGAAGAAGCAGCCTTCCTGGCAGGCCTGATGCATGATATCGGCAAGTTGATGCTGCTGCAGCGCGCTGGCCCAGATTATCAAAGAATTATAGATTTGGTGCAGAGTAAGGGATGCGATTTTTGCGAGGCAGAAGAAGAGGTTTTCCCCTTCAATCACACCGAAGTTGGACAGCTGATTGGCGAAAAGTGGAGCTTCACAGAAGAGTTAATAGATGCAATCCGTAATCATCACCGGCCTTGGAGCGCAACCGCAAGCGGAGGTCCCATCAGATTGCCAGAGTTGGTTAAAGCCGCGGATTTAGCGGCCCATGCCCTAGGCTTGGGCCATCCACGAGGCTTTGGCCGTTTCAAAAACTCGGCGATAGCTGCTTTGGAAGAGGCTTGGACGCAGCTCCAAATTGCGGAGCCTCAGCGCCGTGGTTTAGCCCAAGAAATTCAGAGGACCTACGACCTCGAATATGACCTTTACAGCAACTAGCCCGGATATTTCATGGAGCATCCAGGCTAGCAGGTAAACTAACAACGCATGCACTTATGAATATGCCCTCACCAGAAACGGATTCTGTAAAGCCCAACAGCTATGGGACCATGATCTGCATCACAGCCTTGGTGGCGGCTGGGCTGGCCGGGCTTTCCTTCTATCTCCTCGACTTCGCTGCGGCGACCAGTTTAACATGCGGAATGACTCTGGGCGTTCTTCCAGCCGCATGGTTCTTACATAAACTGAACCGCTGTCAGCAAAGCCGCCTACCACTACACGAACAGATCCAACGTCAACGCCAAGAGATTGATATGCTGCTGGAACGCTATCAGGTACTAACCGATAACCTTGCAGCCTCGATCATAATCAGAAACAATCAGGGTACAGTCGCTTATTGCAGCCCCTACACCGCAGTGCCGACAGGTTACGCTTTGGCGGAGATCTACGAGGCTGAAGGCGATTTTTTTCTTGAAATTATCCACGACGAAGACCGCGATAAGTATTTACGAGCCCTCAAAGTAGCGGCTCAAGGAGAGGCTTTTCAGCTCAGGTACCGTTTTTTTCACAAAACGGGCATCGAAATGTGGGCCGAAACTAGAACCGTACCGATCATCGATGAACGCGGTGAGATCTCTTCTTCACTCTCTATTACATTGGATATCACCGGTTTAATTCGCAGGCAAAGACAGATTGAAGAGAAAAATCGCGACCTCGAAGATTTCAGCTATATGATTTCACATGATCTTAAGGCCCCGCTCTTCACGATCAAAGGCATGTTAAACGTGATTGAAGAGGATTTCGGCGGTCAGCTAGACCCTGACTTAAATGAGGCGCTCAAACATATCGGCCTGGCTGTAAGACGACTGGATAGTTTAGTCGGGAGTGTGCTGGAATACTCACGCATCGGCCAAGAGGATGACCGTGAGGAAGCTGTGTCTCTGAGTGCGTTAATGAGAGAACTGAAGCAGGAGTTCTCGCCGCAACTCGCAAAAGTCCAAGCCACTTTGGAGATTGAGAGTGACTTGCCCACGGTTGTGGGTGATCGCCTAAAAATATACCAGATCTTCAGTAACCTTATCGGCAACGCTCTAAAGTATCGCAGTCCTGAAAGAGCTTTGCTGATTGAAGTAAGGCGTGAGCAATCACGCACAGATCGCTTCGCTAAGATTAGCGTAAAGGATAATGGATCGGGTATTCCTGCTGGAAAGATAGACGCTATCTTCCGCCCCTTCCAGCGCAGCCACGGTAAGGAGATTGAAGGCTCCGGTATCGGCCTGGCCTGCGTCAAAAAGTTACTTGAAAAATTAGGGGGCGAAATCGAGGTCAAAAGCGTGGAAGGGCAGGGAAGTGAATTTACTGTGACGTTAAGGTCAGGTTGGAAGCACGCCGACACGGATAGATCCGGAAAAGAAACATCTGAAAAACAAGATGCGACAAGCTTTTGAATTGTTATGAGCACATCACACACCAGATGCATACTTGTAGTTGATGATGAAGATGTTCATCGTATGCTGATAAGGCGGGCGCTGGAAAACTGCCTGGAGAATATCACTTTGCGCGAAGCTGCATCAGTAACCGCCGCAAAGTCTTTACTAATTGAAGATTTCTCATCATATAAATTGGCGATCTTAGACCTCAACCTTGGCCAAGAATGTGGACTATCGATTTTAGAACTAATCCGCGCCAAACGAGACCTCTCTGAACTCCCCTGCCTTATGATTTCAACTTCGGATTTGCCACAAGATATTGAGAAAAGCTACGCCGCCGGCTGCAATGCCTATCTGGTTAAAGAAGACGATCCCAAACTATATCGCTCAAACCTCCTAAAGGCCGTGCAATATTTCATGCGCTCGTAACTGGCACAAACATTGCTGGTTAACAGTATAGCGCCAAGACGGCGCTAATTTCAGGGCTTTTTGATAAGGAAATCAAAGTATGGATGCACTCACCAGCGCCACTCCGACCGTATCAGTTAGTAAGCTTATTCAAGGGATTAGCTCTAAACACGACAAACCTGAAACGACAAAACACTCCGAGGAGTCTAGGGCCTTCGATGAAATTCTTTCCTCTGTGATGCAACCAGACCAGGCAAATCAGGTTAACGAGGAGGAATTATTTGCCGCTATCATCAAGGAAAGAATCTCTACTCTGAAAGGCGAAGACGCCGCCACTCAGTATCACACCATACTCACACAACGAAATACCGAACTGACCGCTATTAATGGTTACCCATGCGCCGAACAGGCAGGCAATGAGGCATTGGACGTACTGGTGTTCACCGGTGTGCTTACTACGGAAGAGGCTACGGCTATTCGATCAGAAGCCTTTGCTGCAGCACAACTAGACTCGAATCTTACCGCGCTCTATGACAGTCGCGGCTCTGGAGAGGATCCGACCATAGCGGTGGCAAGTATGGAAGAGGCGTTATTAAAGGCCCGCTTGATGATCGAAAAGTTTGATATCGGCGAACTGGAGGCCGCTCTCTTTGAAGGGCCTTATAACACAGGCATGCCCACCGAAACTAAAGAGGTGGTAAAAGAAGAAATAGCCGAGTCCGAAGAACCCGAAGAGGAGGAGGAAGCTGAGGAGACTCCTCCCACAGAGGAAGAAAAAATCGACTCACTGGGAACCACTACTCCTAAAGGAAACGGCCTGTTCGTATTTAACCCCGAAAGCCGTAAAGACGGTAAGCTCGCCATTACCTTGCCGCTTAAACTTTCAGCCCGCGCCGAAAACTTGGTGCTAAAGAACAAAGACGGAAGTGAAATAGAAAACGGCACCGTCTCTAACGAGCAGGCCACCATCACACGGAACGGGCGCAAACGCTACCGCTTTGAAAAAGCCGGGAAGGAGTATCCCAAAGAGCTAATCGTTGAGGTCCACCTCAAAAACGGCAAGGTAAGAGAATATGAAATTAAAGACTCCTCCAAGAAGCTAAAGAGGTTGGGGCGTTAAGGCGACTAAATTCTACCCTTCTGCCCCATGCGTATATTCAGGGTGTAGAATAAGTACTTGTAAGCGTTCACGTACGGAATTGATTATGCAACTCCGTTTCAGCCTGAGAGGTAACGCGGA
>JAAYZI010000246.1 GCA_012514925.1 Deltaproteobacteria bacterium
GGTTGGCAAATTAAACTAGTATGCTACGCGCGAGATGTGTATATGTGACAAGGTTTAATAAAAGCCCAGGTTAGCAAAGCCTTTCTGGTGATGGCTGACGGTAACGCGGAATTAAATTCACTTTCTCCAGAGAAAGTAATATTCACGTAAGCGATTACTTCACTACATCTGAACGCTTACCAGATACTGCTCAACAGATACAACAGCAGTATCACAATAATAATACCGTACCGCTCAACGCTTGCCAGCCTGCGCGCTAACGAGATCGGCAAAATACCCACGGCAATCCGCCCCCCATCCAACGGCGGAATCGGAATCAAATTAAATATCGCCAACACAATGTTTATAACCACTCCGAATTCCAACCAGGCCCCGATAACAAGAACCGGCATAGAAATGGAGTCGGCACTGCCAATGCAAAACTGCCAAAGCAAAAGCCCCAGGAAGCTTAGTCCAGCCAGAACAAAGTTGATTGCGGGCCCCGCGGCCGCCACCCACAACATTCCGCGCCGTGGATCCTTAAAAGCCATAGGATTAATCGGTACTGGCTTAGCGCCTCCAATCACTACTGGGGATTTGGTGAATATTAACAGCGCCGGCAAAATCACGGTCATGAAAGGGTCAATGTGCTTAATCGGATTTAAGGTTAACCTGCCCTGACGTTTGGCAGTGTCATCCCCAAGCCTAAGCGCGACGTAGCCGTGTGCAATCTCATGCAGCATAACAGCCACCAGCAGGGGTGGGACTATGATCAAAATATTGTAAAGCATTCTGAAATAAAATTTGCGTACCCGTTTGCATGAATATTACTTTCTCTGGAGAAAGTGAAATGTAGAAGCTTAATAGTCTCAGATCCAAAAAGCTGAGTATCTCTAGTAAGTTATAAATGGTACTGATAAGAATTTTCTGAAAGCTGAATATTTCTAGCGGGTTATAAATGGTACTGATAAGAATTCTTTGAAGTCTTTGATGACGTTCATGTAGCGGATGAAGGCGTCATAGGGGCTGCCGTACGGGCTGAAATAGGCGTGCACGTCGCCATCTGCAGAGGACTTCGTGGCCATGTAATAAAAGTGATCTGAGATCTGTAGTTTGCGCCAGACTTCCCAAAAACGTTTATCGCCGCTGTTTCTAACGAGCGCGCCCAACCCAGCCACGGCTGCCAAGGCGCGCTTTTGCATGCGGTTTCCCTGCCAAGCGGAGATGTCACGTTTTTCATCCGCCCAGGAAGTCAAACGCGGAAAAGAAAGATCTCCAACAGGTTGATAACGATCCAACACTTCACTCGGCGTCAGAAAATCCCAAGCTGGGTTCTGCAAAATCTCATCCGGAAAGCCTCGCAAAAAATCGAAAATACCCGTGCCTGACCATTGATGCTCTCCAAATGTCTCGTAATCCATGCACAAGTTCACCACATCAGCCGAATCCGTAAGACTATGAATCCAACTCGCAAACTTGCCCGCGCTAAGCGGATAACCCTCCCAATTCTGATTTGAAAAACGAAATGCGATATCATCCGAAAAACGGAAATTTCTAAGTATCAGAGGCAGCTCCGCCTGTGAGTTGCGGTAAATATAATTCGCGCTGCGCCAATCCAGCACATCCTCGCAGCCTTCAACGATAATGCCGCGGTATCCCAGCCCCGCCACCATCCGGCCGATCTGATCATCGTAAATCAGCTCGGTATTCCGAAAAACCCGGGGCTGCACACCAAAAATGTCGGTAATGGTCTGGCCATGCATCCTGACCTGCTCATAGAACTCACGCTCATCAATAAGCGCGGCCAGACTGTGATGATAGGTCTCGCTTAAAAACTCCACACACCCGCTGCGTGCCAGCTTTATAAAACCATCCAAGACCTCTGGGTAATAGGCCTTCATCTGTTCCAGCACTACCCCCGAAAGAGAGAAGGCAATTCTAAAACGCCCATCAAAACGCTCAACCAACTCCAGCAGTATCTGGTTGGCGGGAAGGTAACACTTCTCTGCCACCTTTTTAAAAATTTCTAGATTGAACTCATGATCGAAATAATCAAAGCTACTGGATGAGTCAAAATAGGTAAAGCGCCGCAACCGATACGGCTGATGCACCTGAAAATAGCAGCACAATGAAGGCATTACTCTTTCACCACAAACTTAGCGTCTAAACTCCGGCCTCTCGCTCCTAGGCAGCTGCAGTGCGCGCTTGTAAACTTGAACTGTCTTTTCAGCCGAGGCGTCCCAGCGTAACTTGCCCAGCTCGTGCCTGGCACAAGCCGCCATTTCTGCGCGCAACTCATCGTGTAGTAACGCATTAACCATTAGGTCTGCCAACCGGTCCATATCCCAGAAATCGTATTTTAATGCGTGCTCCACCACCTCAGAGACACCAGACTGCCGCGAAATCAAGGCAGGAGTATTAAAGTTAATCGCCTCTAATGCGGAAAGGCCGAAAGGCTCCGAGACCGACGGCATCACGTATAGATCGGAGATCGAGAGCATACGGTCAACCTGCTTCCCCTTTAGAAACCCAGCAAAATGAAAGTGTCGGCTTAGACCCAGTTCGCTCACACGCCGCATTAACCGCGGGAGCATGTCTCCCGTACCGGCCATGACAAAGAGCACATTAGGCACATGTGGAATTACCCGTGGTGCCACCTCTACAAAAAAGTCAGGCCCTTTCTGATAGGTCACCCTACCCAAAAAAAGCACGATTTTACGGGGCACTGCCCAGCTAGCGCGGTGGTGTTCGGTTACCTTTTTAGGATAAATCCCATTATGCACGGGACATATTTTTTCCAAGGGGATTTTATACTGCCAGTTAACCATGGACTTGGTGTAGTGGCTTACTGAAATCACTAAATCAGCAGCTTGCATCCCCGCCTCCTCAATCGCTCTAATGCGCGGATTCATACCACTGCCACTGCGATCATATTCCAAACTGTGGATATGCAACACCAAAGGCTTGCCAGTTATGCGTTTTAGAGCTATCGCAGCGGGATAGGTCATCCAATCATGACCATGAATTAAATCGAAATCACTGTCATGCACTGCCGCCACAACATTCGTGGCGTACTGCTCCACCTCTTCAAAAATGTTAGAGCCGTACTGCGCCGCCGCCGGCTTAGGCTTCCTTTTGCCTAAAATCTTGGCGAGGTCGATCTCTTCCACTCCATCCTCGGCTTTGCTGCTCCATAGTTTGGAAAAGCGCGCGATATACCGTTCATACTCTTCAGGCCTCCAATAGGGAGAGAGCGCCGCCGGTACCTTGATCTTCTCGATGATCGACTCCTCTTCAGAGGTTTCCTCAACTTCAACAGCCCGCTTTTTTTTCTTGGAAGAAGATCTCTTACCAAAGCCGCGATAAGAGTCGAGTATCACCATATGCGGAGCGTCCTCCCCGCCCATCAGCTGTGGGACTACAAAGGTAATGCGCACCCCCAAACGGGCAAGCCCCTTGGTCAGCCCTTCACAAGCCGTACCCAAACCGCCGCTGATGTGAGGCGGATACTCCCACCCCAGCATTAAAACTTTCACTTACAAAACTCCCGCTAAACACGGGTGCCCGAAACGCGGTCTCCAAAATCCGAGGAATCCACGAAACAGCAACACACACCCCTGTAGCTCAAAACTGGCCTTGAGTTATGCATACATAGGCCCACTAGCAGACACACCACTGCCACTACCCAATGCAAGGGACCTCCCGCCCAAATTCCGAATACACCTCAGGCACTTATGTTACAGCATTATATCCGCTGCTTGTTGATAAATCTACCAAGCATTGGGCTTTTTTAAGAAAAATGGGAAAAGACGTATCGCTGCCACACACCTTTTAAGACTTGTCGCCTTAGACAGGAAGCGATGGGTACATTAATGCTGGCATCTCGTAAACCGTGTTTTAGTTTTGAGAGCACCAGCAGGTGGAATTTTTTGTATCCGATAAGCGTGCAGGTGAATATTACCTTCTCTGGAGAAAGTGAATTTTTACCGTTCAGGCCGAAAACAAAAATTGCATAATCAATTCCACGCGTGAACGGTTACTTCACTACACCTGAACGCTTACCGGATACCAATTTTTAAATTAAGCCAGCTGTATTATCTCATTTAGCAGCTGATTAATCGTGGTGATGATTCTTGAGTTTGCTTGGAAACCTCTTTGCAGAGTGATCAATTTTACAAACTCACTTGCAATATCCACGGTTGAAAGCTCAAGCGATCCGGCCTCAACCGCGCCGAACGTACCGCTTCCAGGCCTTCCCACAATCGGAGCACCTGACGCCCTCGACTCCTGCAGTAGGTTTGAGCCGACCCGCACCAACCCCTCAGAGTTTGAGAAATTAGCCATGCCGACCGTGCCTAAGATTGAAGACTGGCCGTTATCAAGCATCGCATAAATATCACCGTTACGGTCGATGTTAAGACTGGTGATTGCGCCCACGCCGTTTCCATCCTGAGTCAACGACTGAATATTGGACCCAGTTGAGTACATCGTGAAGTTAGAAAAAGAGAGCTTAACCGAGCTCGCATCAGAGCCGTTGTTCCACGGGATATTTCCCTCAAAATCAACCGCGCTGGCTGGATCTAAAGAGCCGTTTCCTCGGAACCGCAATTCTACACCAGCACCAATCTGACGTGGCAAACCAGGGTCCGTTCCAGCTCCCAGTGGATCTACTTCTCCGCTGTTAACATAAGATCTAGCATAGTAAGTTCGGCTGCTATTTTCTTGCGTATGATAAAAATAGGTAGTGACCGTATGCGGAGCCCCTAAAGAATCAAAGATTGTAATGACCGTAGAAAAAGCGGCTGCTTCTGCGAGGTCTCCATAGGTGGTTGTGGAAACAGGTGGATTCGTACCGGCTGGATCAACCGCCGGGATACCGCCGGAATTGACCAACAGCGGCTTCCCACTCGCATCCAAATTACCGGCAATCGTGACGTTCTCGGTTTTAATATTTCCCTGAGAGGCACCGTTAATGCTTAACTCCTCCAAGGCGCCTGAGCCAGTAGCTGGAAAACCTAAGACGCGGTTATCCTTCTGGTCGACGATGTAACCCGAAGCATCAATTTTAAAATTGCCCGCGCGGGTATAGGAGCGCTGACCGGCCTTGGAAACAATAAAGAAGCCGTTTCCATCTATGGCCAAGTCCAAGTCACGGCCGGTAAATTCCAGTGTACCCTGATCAAAGATATTGGTGATGGCGCTTATAGAAGAGCCGCTGCCGACCGTCTTTCCGGCGGTCTGTCCACCTGAAATCAGATCCTCAAATTCGCTACGACCAGCCTTGTAGCCAATCGTACTCGCATTTGAAATGTTATCGCCGATAACGGCGATAGCCAGGCCATGACTAGCGATACCCGAGCGACCAGAAAATAGACCATTAACAATGCTAGGCACGTTCTTCCTCCTAGTTGTTCAAAACCTAAACGATCAAAAAAGGACTCGACCTATATGTTGATTTTACGCGTCCTCAATCTTCCTTAGAGGGCACCCTGACTTCCTTGATCTCTCCGGGACTGACTTCCCTGCCATCCATAAGCAACATCGGCTCAATTCCGGGCACAAATCCGTTTACAATCCCGGCCGCAAATCCCTGCGGATTGAGAGCTAACCCCCCCGTGCTGAGGGCGTTTATTTTTACTTTGAATTCCCCGCCTTGGGTATGAAGCTCCGATAAAGACACAGTCTGTCGGCCCGCCTTCATGGCGCCCAAGTTGACTGTTTCACGTACGGTTCCTTCCGCATCCACTAGATCAATGCTGACGCTCTTTGCATCGGCACCTAAATCAAAGGCTACCTTGCCACCATCTCCGTTCTTCACCTGAATCGTTGATGAATCAAGCACGATTTCCTGGCCTAAATATGAAGCCAAGAAACCGCCCTCTGCCGCTGATTGACTCTCAATTTTATTATTTATAGCAATCAGCTGCTCCAACTGGCTAAACTGCGCCAAATTAACCGCAAAATCTTCATTCTTCATGGGGTCCATAGGATCTTGATGCTTTAACTGCGCCACAAGCATGGTCAAGAACTCGTCTTTGCCGATTTCGTTGGCCTTCTTCTTCTTGGCCTCAGGTAAAGAGGTAAGCGCTGGATCGAGCCCCTCTATCGCGGTTTGTCTGATCTTCATATCTTCGCTCATACCTAATCCTGCCGGAAACTAAGCTACCCAGTGATCATAAACTACATTCTTTGCGGTTGCGGCACCACTAAAAC
>JAAYZI010000247.1 GCA_012514925.1 Deltaproteobacteria bacterium
AACAAATTTTTTTTAAATCAGACAGGGAGCCTCAGGAGACGCACGGCTTCAGCGCTTATCGCCCTCGGGTTAGTCGCACTGGTCGGAACTGCTGAAGCCCAACGGGCAGTTCCCGGCGATTACGACGGGGACGCAAAGACCGATGTTCTGGTAACACGAGCAATTGGAGATTTCAAGTTCTGGTTTGCTCGCTTTTCAAATGAAACTTTCAATGTCCCTCTGCTATTTGGACTTGCCTCGGATACTGAAGCAGCAGGCGACTTCCATGGGGACGGAAAGGTTAGACCCGCGGTCACACGTGCCATCAATGGTTTTATGACCTGGTATATCCTTACACCCGCTGGCCAGGTTGAAGAGCGATTGTTTGGATTAGAAAACGACCTGCTGTTAGCTGCCTACATGGACCAAGATGATATCGCTGACCAAGTGGCAATCCGAAGCTTAGCAGGAGGCCTAAACTGGTTTGCGTCTCTTTCGGCAAGCTCAACTGTGGGGCACTTTCAATGGGGACTTGATGGTGATACCGCTTATGTTGCAGATACCAATGGAAACGGCGTTGATGATGCGATTGTGGTTAGAAACGTCGGCGGCTTCAAAAATTGGTTTGTAAGAACGGATTCCGGGGTGGGAAGCGCTGGCATTCTTTTCGGGCTCGACTCGGATGCTGCACTTCAACCCGCCGACCTCGATGGTGATGGCATCGCTGATTTTATTGTGCGCAGGGAAACAGCTGGCTTCTCATACTTTTTCGTGCGTTTAAATAACGCAGACGGCACAGAAAAAGGAATAGAAAGCCTGCAGTTTGGTTTAACAACTGACGCTGTAATAGTAGGCAACAACTTCAATGCTGACCTAGCGAACTTCACGGCGTTTAGGCGAGGAGCTTCCGTTACAGACCAGGCTTATTCCTTCGTGCGCCTGCCGGGCATAAGCGATCCAAACATGATTGCGGTACCTTTTGGTCTTAGTGGGGACACCTTGATTAGCCCGCAAGGACTGCCGCTTGCGCCTGAGGAAGATGATTCAGGTAGCGGATCTCTTGGTGCTGTTTGTTCCCGAACGACCTCGCCCTTCTCGGGTTTCCTCTGGAAGCCTGCCTCAACTGACTCGGGGGGATCTCGTGAAGGAAAGCCAATGGTCGCCTGGAAATCTGGACCACCCACGAGCAACAGCTGCTTGCAGGTATATGCCCAGAACGGTACTGTGGTTTCTCAGTTCGGCATGTACGCCTCCGGCGGAAAATATGGAGCACGATGGTATTCCGGTTGGGGCTGCGGTGATGGCAAGAGCGCAAGCCAAATCGCTCAAGCGGCTCAGGCAGCAGCGGGCAGCAACAACGTCTACCTCCAGGGCTCCGGCGGTGCTTGTGTAGGACCGATTAATCCAACCTCAAGAAATGGCAGCCTGTAAAACCTTAGGCAGCTGCCTCTGATATGGCGCTATGGAGCTAAAACTCCATAGCGCTTTTTTTTGGCCCGAATAATCACTTTAGTAAGCTTCCGATTTGTGCACGATCACCAGATTTACCCGAGACATTAAATAAAAACGAAGAGTTATGGGGTCTTTGAAGAAATTTTTAGAATTGCTATAACTGCTCGGTACAAAAG
>JAAYZI010000021.1 GCA_012514925.1 Deltaproteobacteria bacterium
AATGGGCAAAGCTCGAAGCTATTGTAGGAAATAAGGATAGAATAGCGACACTTGCCAATGACATAGTCACCCATTTTAAAGAGCGAGAACAAGTCTTCGAGGGTAAGGCTATGATCGTTGCGATGAGCCGCCGCATTGCTGCTGACCTATATGAAGAGATTGTAAGTCTGCGCCCCGAATGGCACAGTAATGATCTTGATAAGGGCGTCTTAAAAGTAGTTATGACCACGAGCAGCTCCGATGGTCCGAAGCTCCAAAAACACCATACAACTAAGGCACAGAGAAAAGCCTTGGCGCAGCGACTAAAGGATGAGGATGATCCCCTCAAACTCGTTATCGTTCGCGATATGTGGCTGACCGGATTTGACGCTCCGTGCCTCAACACGATGTACATAGACAAGCCCATGAAGGATCATAATCTGATGCAGGCCATCGCCCGCGTCAACAGGGTATTTAAAGATAAGCCCGGTGGCCTGATAGTGGATTACATAGGCATCGCTACCAATCTGAAGAAGGCCCTCGGCTTTTATTCCGAGAGCGGTGGTAAGGGTATCCCGGCCGAGACACATGAAAAAGCTGTCGACATCATGCTTGAAAAGCTGGAGGTTGTCCGCCAGCTCCTTCACGGTTTTGACTATTCCGGATTTTTTGATGCAGCGGTAAAAGATAAGCTATCCCTCATCCTGCGCACCGAGGACTTTATCCTTAACATCGAAGATGGCAAATCGCGCTTCATAAAAGAGGTCACTCTACTTGGGCAGGCCTACGCTCTGGCTAAACCCGACCAGGCTACAATGGACAATGCCGAGGAGATCGCATTCTTCCAGGCAGTGAAGGCACGACTTGCGAAGTTTGAGACCGGTGGTGCCGGAAGCGGTAATGGCTACGATACGGTTATTAAAAACATTGTCGATTCAGCAATCGCTTCCGACCAAGTTATAGATATCTTCAGCGCAGCAGGCATGGAGAAACCTGAGCTTTCCATCCTGTCGGAGGAGTTTCTTAAAGAAATACAGGGAATGAAATACAAAAATGTGGCTATTGAGCTTCTCAAAAAAATACTTAACGACGAGATTAAGTTGCGTTCAAAGCATAACTTGACCAAGTCAAAATCCCTAATGGATATGCTCAACGCTGCGATCAGACGTTATCAAAACAATTTGTTGACCACCGCAGAAATCATCGAGGAGCTTATCCGCATTGCCAAGGAAATTAACAAAGCCGATAAACGCGGAGAGGAAATGGGCCTCTCCGAAGATGAACTCGCCTTTTACGATGCATTGGAAACCAATGATAGCGCAGTCAAGGTTCTCGGGAATGACCAGCTTCGGGCAATTGCCCGCGAAATAGCTGATAAGGTCAAAAAGAATGCGACTATCGACTGGACGATTAAAGAGAGCGTCCGGGCGAGGCTCATGGTCATTGTTCGTAGGATATTGAACAAGTACGGTTACCCACCCGACAAGCAACCTGCCGCGATTGAACTTGTTATGAAGCAAGCAGAGAACTTGGCAGACGTTTGGAGCATGGCTTAATGCTTACGGCAGAGGCTATGAGTTTAACGGAGGAAGTGCAATGTCATTTTTATCGAAAACACTTAAGGAAGCTGGATTTGACAGCATTTTCACAGAGGTAGAACATACTGAAACGCTGGGATTAAAAAATCCCCATCAGTTACGTATGTTTCATTTGGATGTGGCAAACAATGCGTTTTCGTTTGACGCTATGCACAGTTTCCTTCTGAAGAATATTGGGCGGTACGTTTTTTCAAGGGCAAAAATGGAGCAGTTCCGCATAGATGACGATTTGGAGGTCGTTGGAGCTAAAGCGATTGGCATTTTGCGCAAAGCCTCCAATTTAGACGATAGTTGGATTGGCGAGGAACTTGGAGACGTGCTACTGTATGTCTTTTTAGAGCAGATTCTCGGTGCGCCAAAGCTATTTAGCAAGATAGAGTTAATCGAGTACGGAAATCAAAATCTCCTTAACGGCGGTGGCGTTCACCTGCTGTCGCTTGACGATATCAGTGACACCCCTTCGTATCAGATGGTTTTTGGAAAATCCAACATCATCGGTGATTTGCAAGACGCAATCGATAACGCTTTTGAGTCGCTAAAGGCAATTAGGGATAATGCGTCAGAGGAGCTGCGGATTGTTGAAAGTACGGTATTCGCTCAGTCATTCGATAAAGACACCGCCGATTACCTAAAGGGTATCATTGTACCGAGTAAGAAAAAGAACGCCGTGGTGGATAAGGCGTTTGGCGTGTTCCTTGGTTATTCTTTGGGCTTAGATGCTGAAAATTATTCGAATGCCGATTTCCGTAACGAACTTATGCGGAAAATGGATTTAGACATAAAAACTCACGTTGCCTATATAGCCAAGAAAATCAAAGAAGCAAATATGGGGACGCATTCGTTCTATTTTTACATTTTACCGTTTAACGACGCCGACAACGAAAAGCGGAGCATTATGAAGGTGCTTCTGGAAGGTGGGGTGTGAGATGAGCAACGCAAATAGCATTAAATTGGGCGACGCAATTTTTGCCGATATCGATACCAACCCCTACTTGAATGAGTTGTACGACAACATCCTGTACAACTATTCAATGAAGCTATTCAGAATTGACGGCGTTAAAAGAAAAGCTGTTAATGTTGAGGATGCGCTGAGATTCGCTGATATCCTCTCAAAGTCTACCAATCCAAAGAATGCTGATAACCACAAAGTATGGGCGCAAGAGATGGTTGCGCTGCTTAAAGCCATTGAGCCTCAGAACCCTGCAGTTGAATTTTATTTAGGTTCGGTGCTTTTAAGCACTGGTAATTATCGTGGTCTGGCAATGATGACACCCAAGCATCAGAGCAAAACACTACTTGACAGGTTCTACACCGAATTCAGCAAAGATTTTTTGAGTATACCCGCAGAGCCAGAAAACCAATTCTTCCGTTCCCAAAAGGCAGTGTACGATCGTTTGAACGAGCCGTATTTTAGCTATTCTGGTCCCACCTCAATGGGAAAATCCTTTGTTATGCGCATGTTCATTAAAAAGCAAAT
>JAAYZI010000248.1 GCA_012514925.1 Deltaproteobacteria bacterium
GTTCCAAAGGGATTCTCTGCCATAAGTTACCGTTGTGCGAAATAAGACCAGTCTAAAACCACCGCTACGATCTAAGCACATTATCCGAAATCACGAAAGTCGCCAGAACAACAAGCATGATACCAGCCAGGAGTCAGGAACAGGCTCTGGTATCATACAAACTAGAATTGGTTAATTCCCGAAAAGCGGTTATAGGCTGAAAAATTCGGGCGATCTCCTCGGCTCGGTAATCAGCATCTGCTTCAGCGAATAAAATCTGGCTGCCCGAAAACTCAGCCCGAAAACTCAAAATTGAACGGCACATGAACATAGCTGCTCAACGCTTGTTTAACTGCATGCTGCTTAGCCGATGGTACGAATAGCAATAGAAATCCGCCGCCGCCTGCGCCGGTGATTTTTCCACTAATCGCTCCGGCTTCTAAGGCCAGCGAGTGCATTCGATCAACATCCGCATTAGATACTGAGTTGCTAAAGGTCTTCTTGGAGTCCCATGCTTCCTGTAAAAGTTCACCAAATTGGAGGATGTCGCCGGAACCATTGAGCAAGTCGATACTCTCCTCGACTAGGTCTTTCATAATTCGAAGCTGTCGTTTTTTTTCGTCCATTCTGCGCACAAACGACTCGGTCACCTCTGAAGAGGTGCGTTGAATTCCTGTGTAGAAAAGCATCAAATGGCGATTGAGATCTTCTAAGCGCTGAGGTGGAATGGTGATCGGCATTACTGAAATCGATCCGTTGGGATGAAATTCAATTTTATTCAAACCTCCAAATGCTGCGGAAACTTGATCCTGTGAACCTACATTTTCTTTTAAGACTCTCTGTTCAATATGAATGGCTTCATAGGACAAGTCATACTTAGTGATCATTTTTCCTTCCAAGGCGTACAGCGCCTTAAGTAAACCAACTGTAAAAGCTGAACTTGAACCCATACCGCTGCGCGAGGGCAAGTCGCCAAGGTGCGAGATCTCTAGGCCATGCTCAACGTTGAGGTGCTTAATGACCGCTTTAACGGCTGGGTGGGTGACCTCGTCCAAGGATTGACAGTTTTCAATCTTCGACCAAGATACTCGATAGCGGTGGTCGAAGAACGGCGGCAGCTGCCGGCAAAAAATATAACAATATTTGTCAATCCTTAGGCAATCACGCTTCCGCCGTGTCGCAAGTACCAAGCAGGAAAATCGGTACCACCGCCAAAAAGTGAAATTCGGTAGGGGGTGCGGGAAATAATCATGACACTACCTTTTCTTAAAAACCTGTAAGTTGAATGCACAGCACAAAGCACCAAGCGTAAAGTCTAGATGCTTAGTGTGACAAAGCAGATTCTGATATAGAGAAACGGTGTTGCGCATTGATAACCTATTGGACAAACTTAACTAAATTGGCGACAAGAGCTATTCCTTGGTTTTAATGCCTGGCCCAGTTGTCTTACCCTATCCTGGTAGTAGCGAGAACTTTGCTCTTCTGGTCCTACTTCCGCCAATGATGTTTACAAGTTATGATGAAACATGGCTAACGGGCGTAACGAGCTAGGAAACTTGCTTCCGGTGGATATTGCCGAATTGTTGGGAATGTCCGAAGGTGAGATCCCCGCACAAGCGCAGGACCTGATAGCCGCGTATGATTTAA
>JAAYZI010000249.1 GCA_012514925.1 Deltaproteobacteria bacterium
ATATGCGACAAGGCCAATATTAGGTCGTACCAGATTGGATGACCTTACGTTTTATATGCGGCTGCCATATTTACTTTCTCTGGAGAAAGTGAATTTAATTCCGCGCCACTGCCAGCCACCGTCAGCCATCACCAGAAAGGCTTTGCTAACCTGGGCTTTAAGGCCAACATTAGGTCGTACCAGATTGGATGACCTTACGTTTTATGAAGAAATCTAACATTGCCTGTGTGATGGTATCCGTTTGCATGAATATTAAATTAGGAGATTACCCCCTGATCGGGGGCGGCAGATTTTGTGAACGGATAGTATCCGCTTAGTAGCGTTTTAGAGTGCCCTTGTAGATATATGTACATCTCGCCTTGGAACCTAGATTGTTGCGGATATTAAGTCTAAATCTAGCGCGGGCGGGCATCACCTTGATAGCTTTTAAGGTTTGTTTTGAATTTCCCACTTTAAAAGTTGCCTTAAAACCCCGCTTGGTTACTTTGCCGAAAGCAGACTCTCCCCCTGGGGCATTAACGAGCACCCGTTTTCCCTGCATTTTTACGACATAGTGGACACGGACCTCGCTTGAGGCTTCGCAAGTCATTTCAGTCTGGCCGGGACCTTTAGCTTTAGTACTTGTGTTTTTGAAGACACCTTCATATATGCCACTTACACCCCGGCTTGTGGTAGAAGCAGTTGCTGCCATTAATTGTTCTGCTGCGATAGGTAAAGCACCCGTTGATAACAAGTATAAAGCCAACGCGGCAGTGACACTTTTGATGATTCTCATACTGAAAACTCCCTCACAGACAAATCTTGCTTTAGAGACAACACGATCCTGTTTTTTAACTGAAGAAACCCTTATTTCTTAAAGGCGCTGGAATAACAGTTGGTTACATGTGGAAGGGCACCCCTTTTTTACTTTGTCGGCAAGCTTCCAATCTGAAATCGTATTAACTTGCAGTTCGACCTGGCTTGACATCTGCGGCAGCTTATTCGCCGCATCAACATACTCCTCTGACTCTTAAAAGCTTGGTGGACTTGTTTGTTACCACTTTTTAGTGTATCTGTTCTGGCTTCAAAGGTCTCGCGCCACGCTTTAAGCCAACCCTACCATGAAGAATACGACGAAACCCGTTGCCATTCCGGTTGAACCTTTTCCATTTATCTGGCACATCACCCGCGAAAGTTGGGTCTGGGCGGTGACTGCAGTAGCCTTTGTCTGTCTAGCCGTAATTTTAGAAGGTGTGGTGCAGTATGTCATAAAAATTTTAGTAGATACTGTAAGTGATATTCTAAACCAGCCCGGCACATCCTTTAGGTCAGCTTGGTTTTGGGCAATCATGTACCCCACGCTGGTCTTTTTATGTAATTGGTCACGGCGCGGGAGCGGTTTTGCAGGCATGCGCTGGATCACCGGCTGTGAGTCCGCGAGCTACCGTGTGCTGTTTGAGCATTTAACTGGCCACAGCGCGAGGTTCTTTCAAAGCCGCTTTGCCGGATCTCTTTCCAACAAGATCTCTAACGCTTCCAGTGGAACAGAGGAGCTATTATTCACATTTCTCTGGAGCTTTCTGCCCACCTTGGCTACTTTGGCGACGAATTTGGTCCTTGCATTTGCAGCGCACCCTCTGGTAGCGGCCGTATCCTTCGGCTGGATGGCAGTTATTATCGTGATCAACGCTTTTATGGTGCGTCCCCTTTCTCGCCTTAGCTTTGATTCTGCCTCTTCCTCGTCGGACCTTAAGGGAAAAATTGTTGACACCTCCACCAACATGAGCGTGGTACAGCAATATTCGCGCATACCTTATGAAAGAAAGTACGTGGGTGGTTATATCGAGGGTTACCGCGGCAAGCACCTGGGTGCCTGGAGGGCCTCGGAGTGGGTTTTGGTGCTTAACAATTTTCTGATAGCGTCCTTCATTTTGTCAACCGTGGTTACGGCACTCATGCTCTTGCAACAGGGGCGCATCTCCATCGGATCGATGGTTATGGTTATCTTCATAATTGGTGGGATCCATTACTCTTTAACTTTCTTAAGTATGACTGCTACTCAGGCAATTCAGAGTTATGGTCAGATTAAAGAAGGATTGGCTGAGTTGCTTTTGCCGCACGAGGTTGTGGATGTTCCAGATGCGCCTGAGCTTAAGGTCCAGCGTGGGTTGATTGAGTTTAAGGAAGTTAGATTTGCTTACAATGAAACTCCGGTGATTGATAAGCTGTCATTATCGATCGCCCCCGCACAGAAGATCGGACTGGTGGGACGAAGCGGCGCTGGGAAATCTACTTTAGTCAGTTTGCTTTTACGGCAATACGATCTTCAACAGGGAGAAATCAGTATTGATGGTCAACCTATTTGTGGCGTTACCCAAGCGAGCCTGCGCCGCAGCATTGCGGTAGTGCCACAAGATGTTACCTTATTTCATCGTAGCATCGCAGATAACATCCGCTACGGGCGCATTGAAGCGTCGGACCAAGAGCTTAAGGAGGCTGCGCGATTGGCGCTGGCCGATGACTTTATCGCTCAAATGCCGCAAGGTTATGAAACTTATGTAGGGGAGCGTGGAATTAAGCTTTCTGGGGGGCAGCGTCAGCGTATTGCCATTGCACG
>JAAYZI010000250.1 GCA_012514925.1 Deltaproteobacteria bacterium
AGCATCATAGATATCTCCGATCTCGAAGACCTAGTCGGAAGCGTGCCTGACGTGTATCTTGACCACTGCCGCACCCTTGCCATAAAGCCGGTGCGCCTGCCGGAATACCTGCTCTGGTTTGCGCCGGTAACAATCGGCAGCCAGCCCGTTCGCTGGCGCCTAGCCCTGCCCGGCATAAACGAACGCATCAACCCTTTTCTTTACGAGCTGCGCACTTGCTTTAAAACCTCGGCTCAAGTCGGACAGTACAGCTTACTGCCGCAGGCAGTCTATTGCACCCTCAGCGCCCTGATTAAAGGATTGAATTTCGACCGCGCAATCCTCTTTAAAATCGACGACTCCCGGCGTTTTTTACAACCCTTGCTCTGCCACGGTGTAAAACTTTTCCATCCCGAAAAACTGCGACGTTTTATCGCCGATCCAGATAGAGATCAGATGCCCGATGTTAGAGCCTATATGGAACAACAAACCATCTTTACGGGAGAAGCGGTTTTTAGAGACGGCTGGCCCTTCGTTGCTTTTCCAGCCATATCCGCGGGCCAAGTCGTAGGCATTTTCTATGCGGACAAAATCAAAAAGCCCGACAGCGACGCCCTTGATGCCCAAGAGCAGATCAGCTGCGTGGCCCTAGCCGAAGAGTGGCACGAACTGCCGCACGATTTCTGGTGAGAGAATTTCTGGTGAGAGACTAATCAGAACGGTTCTCGCTAATCACCGCCATAAGCTTGAAGACCTTCTGCAAAAGCACGTCCGCCGTGAAAGGCTTGGCAATATAATCTGTAACCCCAGCTTCAACCGCTTCCTTCACAGCGCTGTGCGTCACTTCCGCAGTCAACATCAGGAAAGGCACATGTTTGTGACTATCCAAGGACCTAACATACTTTAGAAAATCAACTCCAGACATTTTCGGCATGCGCCAGTCACATATAACCAAATCGAATTTCTGCTCACGCAAACGCCTCACCGCCGTCGCGCCATCATCCGCTTGAGTAATGTTACGAAAGCCTGCGCTCTTTAAGATAGACTGCACCATAGAGCGCGTCATGGCGTAATCATCTACCACTAATATTCTTATATCCAAGTTGGTCGGTTCTTGATTCGGCATACTGCCAGGCAGAATAACACCAGTTGCTTACTGCGTAAATATCCGCGCCTACAAACCTAAACAGTCAATCAATGCTCGCCTAATCGCCTTAAAACGCAACAACCGGTTCCCTTCCTCTCCTGAAAGATCCAAGCTGGTTGGAATCTCCAGATACAGGACACCGATCTTGCGCTCTTCACCGATAACCCCGGCCACATAACATTCGACCTCCGCATCAGTGTCTGTATCGGCGTCGCTAATCTGTTCAAGAATCGGCCCGGCACATGAGAAAGCTGCGGCTATAGCCGCATCCATGCCGCTATTAGCAGTGCATGACACCGGCGCGGGAGCAAAAAGCCTCACCTCCCCAATTTTTACTCGCGGCATCAGCAAATTAGTGCCTGGATCTAATACAAAAATCACGCCTCCGCTATACCCGGCCTGGGGAATTATATCCTTAATCAAAACTAGCAGATTCTCTCTCGAAACCTGATCGGTATTAAGGTTAGAATAGAGCGCCAACAACTTTCGCTTTAGCACATCCGGGCAGTGGCGCAGGTACGGATTCTCGCGAGCCGCTTTAGATCTAACCGCAGCTTCAATACGCCGCGGCGGATCAAAATCAGCTAACCCATCAAACAGTTGAGGATAGTGCGCTACATAGTTCTCGCAATTATCCTTTACCTGCTTCCGAATCAGCTCTAAATTCTCGCTGCCTAGCAGAGACACAATTTCTCGGCGGGCGGTTTGCCAATCATGCTCGGCTTGCGGGTAGAGTTCGGGCGCATTGGCTTTGGCTAAAGCTTCACTGACTTCACAGATTTTTCCCAAACGTCTCAGCAGCTCGTTGGATCCACCTGCAGGGACATTGCGAGTTGGTGGCACATCCTGCCCTCCCCACACCGCATTAAACTCAGGTGCCAAACCCCATTCATTCGCCAACGTCATCGCCAACATGACCGGAGAAAACCCCAGGGCTTGACTCAAGCTCACATCGATGTCAGCCCCCGGCCTGAGATTAGTCAAGGCGGCGTGGTAAACTTGAGGGTAGTTCCAGGCAATCATAATAAGACCAAGCTGCCTGAGCAAACCAGCCGAAAAACCAATCTCAGGATTTAAGTTCTGGGTTTGAGAGATCACCTCAGCAGCACTGGCACCCACAATCGCTTTCTGCATCGGTGAAAGCTGCTCAGAGCTGATACCATCAAGAGCGTGCTTAGTACGAAGTAATTCATCATCGTTAATAATCTCCTTGAGACGTTCCAGACCGGCCCAGCGCAAAAAATCCATGGGGTTTAGGCAACCCATAAGGTGAGCTCCCTCCGCGCGCATCATTTCGCCAACCCGCTTTAGACAGTGCGTAAAAAGCGCTAGATCAGTCTTGATTTCAAAAAGCAAAAAGTCCAAATCAAGATCGTACGCGCCCGTTTCAAAACCAGCTCTAATCTTCTCGACTAAAAGGTGATTAACCGGAAACCAGTACTTGTTAACATGCTCGCGCGCGCGCTCAAGCCTGCGATCATTAAGAGAATCTGAGTTGGATGACTGAGCTCCCAAAGCGCCTAACATACAATACACCTACCCGGTTTAGCCGTGAGGATAAATTCCCACATTCACTACGACTGCAAGCGACATGCCAGGAGGCAAGCCCCTAAGGAGTTAATAATTCTTTGTATTATTAAGGGAGGGAGTGCAAAGTTTTGCAGAGCGGGAAGTCCAGTACCCTACCGGCAGCAACCGGAAGGCTTAGAACCGGAAGGCTTAGACAGATACCCCTCCTGACACAACCATTTATACATCCGGCCCAGACCATCATCGAGCCCCACTTTGGGCTGGTAACCCAATTCCCGCTTTGCCTTATCAATCTTGAAGGCTCGGTTCTGACGGAACCAATCTACACGCCTTGGAAAAATCGGCGGAGTAAGGCCAAAGGGAGCACATGCCTTCTCACAAACGTGACCGGCGACAATCAGCGGCCAAAGCGGGTAATGAGGCACACGCAGCTGCACTCCCATGACCTTGGCCACACGCTGCACCAAATCGTTTAACTCAACATACTCCTGATCGGCTATAATGTAGGCCTGCCCATCACCCACGCCGTCTTGCATCACAGTTAAGAACGCATCCGTAAGATTATCTATATAAACCGGATGGTAAAAAGTTTTGCCTGCGCCGAACATCGGGAACATACCCGAAGCCACCCGTTTAAAAATCATGGTGAAGCGCTCATGATCTCCCGGCCCATATATGGCTGTGGGCCTGAGGATTACGATCTTCATCTTTCCGCCTTGATGCTTGCCGCAAACTACTTCACCTTCGTATTTGGTCTGCTGATAATAGTCCGCGGGCTGAATCGGAGAGCTCTCGTCTCCAGGAGGATTATCAACGTTGCCGTGCACGCCCTGAGTGCTGCAATAGATAAAACGCTTGACTCCTGCCTTAAGAGCCGCCTCCAAAACATTGGCGGTCCCCTGCACATTCACATCGTAGTAAAAACTGTCAGGCACATTCATTTCACGAAAGGCCGCGGCCAGGTGGAAAACTATCTCCACGCCCTGAACTGATTTAGCCACCACGTCTGTCTCAGTCACCGAACCGATTATGACTTCGGCTCCCCACTCCTTAAGCTCTTGAGTCTTAAGACCCTCCTTATAATCGAGCGCCACCACTTGGTGCCCAGCATCAATCAACCTGCGCACAAGCGCTTTGCCGGTAAAGCCTGTGCCACCTGTTACCAGTGCCTTCATGGGTAGATCCTTTCCGAAAAAAAACTACCGCCTTAGGTTTAGGCAAATATCACGAGTACTATTTTCCGCTAAATTGAAAAGCCGTTACAAATAACGCTAACAAGAAGCTGTGCTACGGAAAATAATACTGATGAAATTTTCCACGCGTTAAACCACGCGGATGGTCGCAAATCTGACTTAAATATGCAATACCTAGGCGCTTTTTCTCATGGTACGGTAAAAGACGGGAGTATCCCTCCCAGAATACACTCGATTGCCCAATTCCACCGATTGATGCGACAATCACAAGCAGGGCCCGTCAACATAAGGACTTAGGGGTCAACAATTTGGGAGATAGCCTTAGCCATGAAAACAGCGCTGAAAACTGCACCTACCCTCTTACCTATCTTTTTAGCTATCCTTTTAGCCGTTCTTACTTTAAACGCGTGCGCTCCCAAAAATGCCCCGCGCCACAATCCCGCTCCGTCCAAACTCGATCTTAGCGACGCAGATTTATTATGCGAGCAAATATTTGAAGCCTACGACACCGACAAAGACGGCAAGATCAGCTCCGATGAATACGCGCATGGCGTCATCATAACCTTTCACCAACTTGATAAAAATGGAGACTTACAGCTCGACGCTTCCGAACTAGGAGATTCTTGGGATACCGAAGCAATGGCCGTAGATATTGATGGTGACGGACGCCTAACGCTCTCAGAAATTTTACACCATCAATCCAAGTCCTTTAAGAAGCGGGATGTAGATGGTTGCGGATGCCTGACGGAAGAGGATGTTAGGACCTGGGTGATTCACAAGCTGGCAGAGCGGCAGGGTTGCCATCCAGACGGTACGCCACTGAACTTATCCAAATAAAAGCGCAACCAGGAACACGCATGCAACAACAAATCGGATATCTTTGGTCGATTGCCAGACGGCTCTGGCTGGTGCTGTTTGTGATCTTAACTGCTTGCTCAGCTATCAAACCCAGCCCCGCTAAACCCAGCCCGTTTATCGAACAAGCCGACGCGCTTAAAGATGCAGGCGACGACTTACCGTTTCAGAAGGCTTGGTTTAAAGATGTTGCAAAGTTGCGAGAGATACAAACCTCTTATCAAAGCGTGCATATAGCCCCAATCGACACGTCTTCTATAGGAACTAAAAAGGACAGCCGAATCTCAGATGCGGTCTCGTTAGGAGTTGAAGCTAAAGACATTCAAAAGATCTCCCAACTTCTATACAACGAACTTATTGCAGCCATTAAAAGTTATGACAAAACTGGTACTCAAATCGTAGATCAACCCACACCCAATACTTTAGTAATCAAAGTGGCTCTAGTTGAACTTAAGCCCACCCAGACCGCCATAAATGCAGGCCAAACAGTCGCAGGCTTTTTCATTCCCGGCTCTCAACTGGTTGCAGGCGCGATCTCGGCCGGAGCCTCTGCGGCCACCAGTCCGCTTTCAAACGGCAGTATCGCCATGGAAGCTAAATTTCAAGACGGCCCTGACGGGGAGCTTTTAGGCGAGATTTCTGATCGCCAGGTAGACCCCACAACGGTGCTCATTAATTTTAGGAACTACACCAAATTTGGGCACGCCCGTAGCACCGTCAGGCGCTGGGCCAAAAGCCTAGCTGAATTTCTTATGACTCCGGCTAGTCACCCGGTCTCAAAGCCGCTGCCACTGACTTTTGCACTGTGGTAATCTAATGCCATCCAAAAAAATCGTTGGCATCATCCCCGCTTGCGGTACACCTTAAGGTAGATCACCCCAGCTAACACTAAAACCACTCCCAGGCCACCTGCCAAAAACAACCATCCATAGGATCGATTAGCGATTGATACCAAACCCGAAACAGAGGCATAATTTCTCACCCCACCTTCGTCCCACTGCATCACCGCAAACACGGCGTAGCTACTACCAAGTAAACCACTAACATTTCGAAGTTCAAAAGCCGCCTGCCCGGCTGCGTTAGCGCCTACCTCAACCAGCGTCGCAGTAGGGTCTAAAATCTGCAACTCACGCGCGCTAAATGCCCCCGCAGCCACCTTCCTCGCCTCGAGCCCGCTGTTCTGAAAGTCAAGCTTGCACCTAAAGCTTTGACCGTCGCCCCGACAACTAAGCGCGCCATCAAGAGTGGGGAGGCGAAGCGCTGTCAGCTGCTCGGAGCTAAGCTCTCCCAACTGCAATCCATGAACTTGCGCCGCGGAAAAACGGTAACCGTTTTGATCTTCATAGTGCCTCCTCACATAAAGCGGGAAGCGCCCGCTAAGCGGCAGATCTAACCCGGCACAAGCTCTATCCTCCGAACATTTCAATTTCTCCATGGGAATCGTAAAATCAAGCGTCCACGTCTCACTCTCACCAGCCTTTACAGACTTAGGCTCTCCAGCCCACACCCACGCGCCTAACGTTAGGGCCGGAAAAACATTGGCTGCGGTCTCATCGCCGCTATTTTCGATTTCGTACGAACCCTTCAAGATTATATTCTGGCCTGAAACGTTTGCTTCTATTTTAGGCGTGCCGTTAATCGTCAGGTATCCGGCCCAAGCCACTTCAGAAAAGCAGAGCCAGAACAAGCTAAAACAAAGCATTAACCACCCGCTAACCATGTTCTTACTTATTTTTATCATTACTCCTCCCACCATTTGTAGCACAGAGTGTTACACCACAGAGTGCACTTCCCGTAAGTATTTCTCAAATCTTTCTGCTACACCATCCCAACCTAGCGCGCGCCCACGCTCCCAAGCGCGCTTTGATAGCGCTTCGAAGTAGGCATCATCGCTGAAAATACGGTCTATGGCTTCCACAAACTGCTGGTCATATTCCGGAGTGCCGGGTCTGCCGGAAATAAGCACTCCCCCATCACCAACTGTCTCCGGAAGCCCACCCAAAGCCGTGCTAACCGGCACGCACCCCGCCGCCTGAGCCTCCATGGCAGTGATGCAGCTAGTTTCAGCAAAAGTATTAGGGTAAGCTAGCACCGCCGATTTCATAAACTCCCGCGCCAGCCGTTGCTGCGTCACGTTCCCCTCGAAGTAGACGTGCGGCAATTTTAGTAGCTGCTCCTTTAAAAGTTGCAGACGGTTCTCCATGGCCGTATTAGATCCACTCGGTTTTCCGTAAACGTCATATCCACTAAAAATGTGCAGCTCGGCATCCGGATGCCGCTTTTTAATCTCAGCGTACAAACGCGGCAGATGCTCCAAGCCGCGATAAGGCGTCGACGAATAAATCAAACGCTTTCTCTTTCTTTCTTCGGCACCCTCAAAAAAGGGAAGGTACACACCGTTTCGGATGATATAAACCTTCTCCCTGGGCAGCCCGGAACTCTTGCATAGGGTAGCGGCGTGCCATTCGCTTTGCAACAACACTCCATCAATTCTGGCTGCCACACGCAAGTCGCCGATTCCCAAATTGTGAGGCTGGTCGTAGGCGTCGCCCGTTAAAAAAAACCTCTTGCGGCATGGGATTTGGTAAACCAGCGGGATCCATTCGCGCACTACTACAAACACATCTACGGGCTGCATGCTTTGCACCGCGCGAATCGGAAGGTAGGGCGGATTAGAGGGAGGGGGGTTCTGGTCAGAAGTGTAGACTGTCACCGTGTGACCGCGCTGATGCAGAGCCTGGGCCAAACGAATAATTCCAGTTTCCGTTCCCCCTAACGGCCCTTCATCCAACGAATTGGCGTGATAGGGAACGCAGCTCTGCGGGAAAAAGGAGATTTTCATAGTCGATGCGCTAAGGTCTATAATTCTGCCCACAGTCTTTCAAAAATCGGCCGAGCCAGCAACCGCAATTATACTAACCGAATTTGCCAAAACATCTCGGATTGGCTAAATTTCCGGCGACTAAAGCTATTGTGGAGCTTAATTAATGCTTGCCGGTAAACAGACCCTCAGCCACCTTGAACAGCGAGAAGCTGAAAGTATCCATATATTAAGGGAGGTGGCTGCACAATTCGAGCGACCTGTCATACTTTACTCCGTAGGCAAAGATTCCTCCGTTTTAGTGCGCCTGGCCCAAAAGGCTTTTCACCCAGGAGGCATCCCCTTCCCACTCCTGCATGTAGATACAAGCTACAAGTTTAAGGAGATGTACGAGTTCCGAGATCAGTTTGTAAATGAGATCGGCGCCAAGCTGATTGTTTACAGAAATGAGAAAGCACTTGCGGAGAACGCCAATCCGCACGACCTCGGCACGCGACGGTGCTGCGACCTGCTTAAGACTCAAGGCTTACTAGACGCCCTTAAAGAGGGCAACTTTGACGCCGCTATCGGCGGCGCGCGCCGCGATGAGGAGAAATCCCGCGCTAAGGAACGAGTTTTTTCATTCCGCGATAAATTCGGTCAATGGGATCCTCGTAACCAGCGCCCCGAGCTTTGGGGGCTCTACAACGGACACATTAATCCGGGTGAGTCCATCCGCGTTTTCCCGCTTTCTAATTGGACTGAACTCGATATCTGGACTTACATCCATGTCGAAAAAATCCCGGTCGTGCCGCTCTACCTCTCAAAAAAAAGGCGTATGGTTGTGCGCGGCGACCAGCTCATTCCCGTGCAAGACGCCACCAGCCTGCAATCGGGCGAAGAGGGGCAGGACGTCGTGTGCCGCTTCCGCACTTTAGGCTGCACGCACTGCACCGGCGCGGTAAAATCCACTGCCGACACCATTCCAGGCATTGTGCAGGAAATGATGGTGGTACGCACCTCCGAACGGGCTACGCGCATTATCGACCATGACGCCGAAGGATCCATGGAGACCAAGAAGCGCGAGGGGTATTTTTAACTGATAGGAAACATGCCAAACGCCACACTTTCAGAGATTGATGCATTTTTAGAGCGCAACGCGCGCAGCACATTACTTCGCTTTTCAACCGCGGGCAGCGTGGACGACGGCAAATCCACCCTGATCGGCCGCTTATTGCACGATTCAAAAAATGTGTACGAAGACCACCTGCGCGCCCTGCAAGCTGTTCCGACAGAGGGTGCCGACTCTAATGAGCTGCCGCTAGCACTGCTCACTGACGGTTTAAAAGCAGAGCGCGAACAGGGAATCACAATTGACGTGGCCTACCGTTACTTTTCCACCCCAAAACGCCACTTTATTTTAGCCGACACTCCCGGGCACGAGCAGTACACCCGCAATATGGCAACCGGATGCTCCACCGCCAATCTTACAATTCTGCTGATTGACGCAGAGCACGGAGTAATAACCCAAACCAAACGCCACGCCTTCATCGCCTCACTGCTCGGCGTGCCGCGCCTACTCATCACCGTAAACAAAATGGATTTGGTGGACTACTCTCAGTCTGTGTTTAATCGCATTAAAGAGGATTTTTTAGGGTTTGCCGGGAAACTCGGGATCCGTGAGCTGCGCTTTATTCCGGTCTCCGCGCTGCGAGGGGAGAATGTCGTAACTTCAAGCGGACTCATGCCTTGGTATAAGGGTGAGACCGTTATGGAATACCTGGAGAATGTCTACGTCGCAGGCGACACGAACATGGTAGACTTTCGCTTTCCAGTACAGTACGTCATCCGCCCTAATCCAAACTATCGCGGCTACGCCGGACAGATCGCCGCGGGTGCGATCCGAGTAGGAGAAGAGGTGATGGTGCTACCCTCACTTAGAAAAAGCCGCATTAAATCCATAGATACGCGCCGTGCGGGTTCAGAAAGAAGCCAAGTCGAAGAAGCCTTTGCCCCTATGTCGGTGGCGATCACACTTGAGGATGAGATCGATGTAGGTAGGGGCGACATGTTAGTGCGCACCCACAACGTTCCGCGCATCCAGAGCCAGTTTGAAGCGATGCTGGTATGGATGAGTGATGTGCCGATGGACCCAGACAAACCATACCTGATCCGTCACACTAGCCGCGAAAGCAAAATTTTTATTGACGCGATTAACTACAAAGTCGACGTTAACACCCTGCACCGCACCACCGGGACGCCGTTACAGCTTAACGAAATTGGACGCGTTGGATTGACCGCCGCTAAACCGCTGATGCTGGATTCATACCGCAAGAACCGCGCCACAGGAAACTTTATTCTAATTGATACCGCTACCTTCCATACCGTCGGCGCTGGAATGATCCTCGACTCCTTACCACAAGAGCTGTTGCCTCTTGGCCAAGGGGCTACGGAGCTGATGGAGCAAGGGCGTGTGTCTACCAATATTCACCCCGAAGAAGGAGCCATTACTAAAGAGGCTCGGGAGAGTCAGGCCGGATTTCGGGCGGTAACACTCTGGTTTACCGGGCTATCAGGTTCAGGCAAATCAACCATTGCAAAGGGCTTGGAGCGCAAAATCTTTACGGAAGGACGCCCGATCTACCGTCTCGATGGAGACAATTTGCGCTTTGGCTTAAACCGCGATCTCGGTTTCTCACGTAAAGACCGCAGCGAAAACATCCGGCGCGCAGCTGAGACGGCGCGCCTTTTTAATCAGGCCGGCATTTCGGTGATCTGTTCCTTTATCTCACCCTTTAAAGCTGATCGTGATCGCGCCCGTGAAATTATCGGAGCCGATTCTTTTATCGAGGTCCACATCGACTCCCCAATTGAAGTGTGTGAATCACGCGACCCACACGGGCTATACAGCAAGGCCCGCGCCGGAGAAATCTCGGAATTTACAGGCATCAGCTCTCCTTACGAAGCTCCATTAAATCCTGAGGTCTCCGTGCGCACCGACCAACATTCCGTAGAGGAGTCGGTTAATATAATTTACGTCTATTTACAAAAAAGCACCTCTCTTTAGACGGGGGGTGCCTCACTCTAAACAAGTGCTTTGGATAGAAAATTAAACAGGAGGTATCCGGTAACCGTTCGCGCGGGGAATTGATTATGGAATTGATCATGCAATTTTTGTTTTCAGCCTGGGCGGTAAAATTTCACTTCGACGCGGAGTTAATTTCACTTTCTCTGGAGAAAGTAATATTTATGTGAGCGGATGCAGTACCGCTTATACGGGGAATTGATTGCAACAGGAGGACTGAATGCTAACGGCACTGTTTTTATTTTGCGCCCTGATTTTTTTAGCGGCATATTTTTCCTACGGCACTTTTCTAGCAAAACAAGCCGATATTGACCCCGCCCGGCCAACCCCGGCCCACAGCGAACAGGATGGAGTTGATCGTGTCCCCGCCCCTCCCGCCGTGCTTTTGGGCCATCACTTTTCCTCAATCGCGGGAGCAGGTCCGATTGTAGGACCGATCATCGCGGCGCTGGCCTTTGGCTGGCTGCCGGTCCTACTCTGGATTGTGCTCGGCTCTATCTTTATCGGCGGTACACATGATTTTTTCAGCCTGATAGCTTCTATCCGGCATCACGCCAGATCAATTGCTGAGATCGCAAAAGAGTACATTTCTCCCCTCTCCTACAAACTCTTCCTGATTTTTATATGGGTCACGCTAGTGTATGTGCTGGCGGTCTTCACGGACCTGACCGCTGAGACTTTCACCGCAGACCCCGGTGTGGCCAGCGCCTCAGTTATCTTCGTGGCACTGGCGATTGGATTCGGCCTCTCGATCTACCGCCTCAAAGTTAATCTAAAATTGGCCACTCTAATTTTTGTGTCACTACTCTTTGCTGCTATCGCGCTGGGGCATAAAGTTCCACTTGAAGCCTCAATGCTGCCAAGTTTTTTGGGGGAAGATCCCAGCCAACGTTGGCGCATACTCCTGGCGCTTTACTGTTTCGTGGCTGCTGTTTTACCGGTATGGCTCTTGCTACAACCCCGAGACTACCTCTCTTCTTACTTACTGTACGTCGGCATTGTCGCCGCTTTTGTCGGCATCTGTTTAGGTGGATTTGCCATCGAGTATCCCGCGCTAAAAGGCTGGTCTTCGCCGGAACTTGGGCCGCTTCTGCCCATACTGTTTATCACGGTAGCTTGCGGGGCATGTTCGGGGTTTCATTCACTGGTCTCTTCTGGCACATCATCCAAGCAGCTAAACAAAGAAAGCGATGCTCGCCTGATTGGGTACGGGTCTATGCTAATTGAAGGGCTGGTTGCGGTAGTAGCCACACTAGCGGTAGCGATGCTGCTCCCTGGAGACGTTGCCACCAGACAACCTCCACCCATGGTTTATGGAATCAGTATGGGAAAATTTTTGGCAACTGTAGGTGTTCCTGAAAAGCTTGGGGTTTCCTTTGGGCTCCTAACCTTATCGGCTTTCATTCTAACGACTTTAGACACCGCCACCCGCCTGGCTAGGTACGTCATGGAGGAGTTCTTTAATTGGCGCGGCCGCTTCTTCAGCTGCCTTGCCACCTTGTTGACTCTACTCCCGCTGGCGGCGTTAGCTCTTATGGATTTCAGAGGTCCTGACGGAGAACTGATTCCGGCTTGGAAGATAATTTGGCCGGTGTTCGGAGTAAGTAACCAATTGCTGGCGGCGCTGGCTCTATTAGTGATCGCAGTTTGGCGCAAAAAAGCGGGAAAGCGCGTTGATTTTGTAGCGTGGCCGATGATCTTTATGGCGGTCATGGCGACTTGGTCGCTGATTTTGCTCATAGGTCGGCACGGCTTCTCGCCGATTGGCGCTGCTGCTGCGCTGCTTTTGGGGCTTACGCTGTTTCTGATCTTTGAAGCGGCGCGGGCGCTAAGGCCGGCGCATGTACGTGCCTCATAAAGTCCGGAAAATCGTAACCGTTCACGCGTGACCAGGTTTCACCCCGAGCTTACTTGATATTCGTTCACGTGAATATTGCTTTCTCCGGAGAAAGTGAAATGTAAGTACGATTATCATGAAAAAATAGTGATTACACATGATTAAAAATGGTACTGATAAGAATTTTGCATGTACCGCCCAGGCAGAAAACAAAAATTGCATAATCAATTTCATACGTGAACAGTTACCTTACCCGGATATTTAAGGGCGGCCACTTGTCTTGAAATTACCCGCCTCTTACGATAGTCTACTCCTCATGGTATCCGATGTATACTTTCTGCCTATTTCTGACCAGGAGAGCAGCGCTTCTTTGGCCCAAAAGACACGCGCCATTTTAGCGGCAACTCCTTATGCAGATATCATCCAGCCCAAAAAGATCTGCGCCATCAAGCAGCATTTTGGCGAGCAGGGAAATGAAGGATACCTCCGGCCGGAGATCGCCAAAAGTGTAATTGACTTAGTCAAATCTCGCGGCGGTCTGCCGCTTATGGTTGAAACCAACACCCTCTACCGCGGCCAGCGCTCGAACTCTTATCATCACCTAATGCTCGCGCACGAGCACGGTTTCGGAATCGATCAGATCGGAGCGCCGATTGTCATCATGGATGGTGTAAACGGACAGAACCAACGCTCCCAACCAATCCCAGGCCAACATTTTGATCGCGTTTTTACGGTAAGCGATCTCGATTTCTTTTCAAGCATCTTTGTACTTACCCATGTAAAAGGCCATGTGGGCGCAAGCATAGGAGGAGCCATCAAGAATTTGGCGATGGGCTTTGCCAGCCGCGCAGGCAAATTGGCCCAGCACGCCGACTTCCGCCCCACTATTTCCAAAAAACGCTGCGTGAAGTGCGGGCAGTGCGCTAAACATTGCCCCACAGGCGCCCTTGCCCTTGAAGATCGTCATCCTGAAGGTCGCCACCTGCGTGTGACTCTGGATCTGTGCGTGGGGTGCGGCGAGTGCCACATAGCCTGCCCTCACGACGCGATCTCTTTTAAGTGGGGTTCGGAGGGTCGGCTCCTGCAAGAAAAAATGGCGGAGCATGCCCTGGGCGCGGTGATTAACCTCCCCGGCCGGGTGGTTTACCTAAACTTTTTCATGCACGTCACGCAGCAATGCGACTGCTGGAGCGGGGAAAACCCAGTGCTCTATCCCGACCTCGGCATCTTTGCCAGCCTAGATCCAGTCGCCATTGATCGCGCCTGTTACGACCTAGCGCTGGATTTTTACGGTGAGGACATTTTTAAGAAAATGTGGCCTGATTTGGATCCAACCGCGCAGGTTTCTCATGGCGAGCGTATTGGCTTAGGGACGCAAAACTACCACCTCCAAAGGGTGTCTTAGTCAGAATTTGATCATACAGACAGTGTATTATTTTCCTATATAAAATGTAAGGTCATCGTTTAATAAAAGCCTCGATTAGTCAGGACAATGACTGTCATATCGAATACTGACTAATCCAGCACCTCCAAAACCTCAAAATACTTGCACCACCCCCATGCACTTGCTAAAAGCACCCCAACGAGATATCACAATTCATCTAATCCACCTCACGGCAGAAGCACATGAGTAATATCGAACAAATAGCCCAAACCCTAAACGCGCTAGAGATTAAGACTTTACTGGCTTTAGCGGGCAAGTCCACCGCCAGTGATGAGGAGCTGCTACAGGCGACAAAGATCGGCCCGGACCAAATGCGTACCGCCATCGAGCTTCTAAAGAGCAGAAACGCACTTGAAGCAGTCGACGAGTATAGCCGGGATTTAGTTTCACTCTCCGAATTAGGAGCGCAGTATGCCCGAGAAGGAACCCCGGAGATACTGGTGGCAAACGAGCTAAGAAGCGGCGCCAGCATGGATGTGGCAGCGTTACGGAAACTTCTCGACGGACGCGGCGTACAAGAAGTTGGATCTGCGATTGGAGCGCTGAAAGAGGCAGGGATTATAAATCTCACAGGAGGAAGCGCTTCCCTGGACAGCTCTAAATTCGAGACATCTAAGTTCCCGGCTTTTTTTTCGCTCTTAAAGAAAATAGCCGAGGCAGGGACGCTGCTGGTGCAAAACTTGCCGGAAGAAGAGCAGGCTCTGATCAAGGAGGGCTTTAAAAAGCGGGGTAAATCAAAAAGCGCTTTTACGATTAAAACGGAAAAGCGCTCCAGCTTTCGCATCACTGCTCAAGGCCGTGAACTGGCAGCAGCGCTGCGAGCCAGCGGCCTGACTGGTTCAGAAGCAAGCCAGCTCACACCACAGATGCTTAGCAACGGAAGTTGGCGCGATTTAAAATTCAGGCAGTACAATCTCAGTCTTAAACCCACGCGAGTGCTGGTCGGCAAGCTAAACGCCTACCGGCAGTTTCTTGATTTTCTGCAGGGCAAGCTCGTGGCGATGGGTTTTGAAGAGATGCGTGGCTCATTTGTAGAGCCTGAGTTCTGGAATATGGACGCTCTTTTTATGCCGCAGTTTCACTCTGCCCGAGAGATCCATGACAATTATTTTATCAAGGAGCCTAAGTACGCTAAAGAGATTGAGAGCGAAGCCTTAAGGAAAGTAGCCGCCGCGCACGAAAACGGCGGGGGCACCGGCTCCAAAGGCTGGCGCTACAAATTCGACACGCAAAAGACAAAGCGGCTGATTCTAAGAAGCCAGGGCACCGTGCTCTCGGCGCGCTGGCTGGCCTCCAACCCCAAGGTCCCAGGCAAGTATTTTGCGATAGCGCGTTGTTTCCGTTACGACCAAGTTGATTCCTCACATGCCCCGGATTTTTTTCAGGTGGAAGGGATCGTGCTTGAGAAAGACGTCACCTTCCGCACCCTTTTGGGGCTGCTCAGAAGCTTCGCCTTGGAGATCGCTAGAGCCAAGGAGATTAGATTCGTACCGGCATACTTTCCCTTCACCGAGCCTTCTGTAGAAGTGCATATGCGACATCCAAAATTGGGTTGGATGGAGTTGGGAGGAGCCGGAATATTTAGGCCGGAGCTCTCGCTCTCGCTGGGAGTTAAGCAACCGGTTTTGGCCTGGGGCTTGGGCATTGATCGCATGGCCATGGTTGCGCTAGGAATTAACGACATCAGGGATCTATTCAGCCGCGACCTGGAATTTATAAGAAACTCAAGCGCCACGGGCATTTTAAAGTAAGAGGTAAGGGCCATCTATGCCGACAATCGCACTGCATCACCACGACCTTGAACAGCTAACAGGCAGGAAAATCGAACTGGACCAGCTAGCAGAGCTGCTCGAACTGGTAAAGGGCGAGCTAAAAAGCACCGCTCCTGATTCCGACGAACTGCGCGTAGAGCTTAACGACACCAACCGCCCCGACCTTTGGTGTGTGGAGGGAATCGCCAGACAGCTGCGCTTCAAACTAAACCCTCAAGACACTCCTTACAATTTCTTCTCTAAAAAAACTGAAGCGACGCATCACGTCCAAGTCGAAGCCAGCGTGCGGGAGGTGCGTCCTCTAATTGGCGGCTTTATCGTAAAAGGTGTTAAGGTAAATGAGCCCTTATTGCTGCAATTAATTCAGACCCAAGAGAAGCTCTGTGAGAACTATGGACAAAAGCGCAGATCGTTCGCCATCGGAGTTTACCCGTTAAAGGATATCGTTTTCCCTCTGCGCTACAGCGCCGTAGCGCCTGATGAACTGACTTTCGTACCGCTTGGCGCAGAGGAAGAGATGTCGCTGCGCAAAATTTTAAGTGAGCATCCCAAAGGCAAAGAGTACGCCCATCTACTGGAGGGGCTAAGCCGCTATCCTATAATCAGAGATAGCACTGGCGGAGTGCTCTCTTTTCCTCCAATTATAAACAGCAAGCATTTAGGAGAGGTTTCTTGCGGAGATAGTGATCTTTTTGTGGAAGCCACCGGATTTTCGCTTGAACCTCTGGCGCTGGCTCTAAATATTTTGGCGTACAATCTTGCCGATCGCGGAGCCGAAATTTTGCCGGTTAGCGTTTCTTACGATTTTGAGTGCTCCTGGTCCCAGCAGCTGAACTTTCCGTACAAGCTTGATAACTCCGTCAGGCTGCCGCTTGAGGAGTTTTCGAGGTTGAGTGGAGAGAAGCTTTCAACCGAGGACATAACCAAACATCTTAACGCTTACGGCTGTAGCATTGCTGTTTCCGGTAATGAGATCTGTGTTTCCACCGAAAGTTACCGTCTGGATTATCTACACCCTGTCGATGCGATTGAAGATTATCTAATCAGCCGGGGTTACTCCTCTTTTGAGGTCGAAGCGCCTAAGGATTTTACGGTTGGCGCAGTCAGCCCGATTACGACTTTCTCCGATTATGTTCGCAGAACTGTAGCCGGATTTTCATTCGAGGAGGTGATCTCAAATGTGTTGATGAGCAAGGAGGAGGTCACCACAAAAACACCAGGTCTGGAGCCGTCGGTGGAGATTGAGAATGTGATGATCGAGACGTATGCGGTCGTAAGAAGTTCGCTCATTCCGGGGTTGCTTAAGCTTGAAGCCGCATCCCAGAAGGCGCTTTATCCCCACCGCGTTTTCGAAGTGGGCGAAGTGGTGAGCTTTAATCCTGAAAATACGCTGGGGTGCGACACCTGGACGGCATGCACACTTTTACTCTCTCATGCCGAATCTAATTTTTCAGAACTGCACGGTTATCTAGACCACCTGATTTATCACCTCGACCTAGAGTACGAACTGCAACCCGCCCAATCAGAGTTATTCATGCAAGGACGCGCCGGAAAAATTTTAATCGCAGGCAAATCCTACGGCATGATCGGAGAGCTAGCGCCGCAGGTGCTAGACAATTGGGGCATCCGCACCCCCTGCGCGGCGTTTGAGTTAAACCTCACAGCCCTCCTGCCACTATGCACAAACGAGAAAACGGACCAGCCCTAACCCCCCCCGGCGCTACCCAACCTGCGAGAGTAAATACCCTCCAAGTCCCGCGCCTCCACCCACCGTCCCCCTCCGCCGCCGCCTCGAGAACCCCGCGCCGCCACCGCATTTCCCCGCCGTCACCCACCGCCCTCTCCCCCTCCCTCTCCCCTCCCTCTCCCCTCCCTCTCAGGCGAGTGCCGGGCAGAGGCCAGGCCAGGCGATGCCCCAATTTTACTTTCTCTGGAGAAAGTAAAGGCTTTCCCCGCC
>JAAYZI010000251.1 GCA_012514925.1 Deltaproteobacteria bacterium
AAGCCGTGGCTGGGCTTAAAGTTAAACTTTTCGCGGAAGATGGTGTAGGCAATGCTTCCTCCCGCTCTTTTTTCAATAAAACTATGCCGCGCCGCTGGCGCGAAGTAACTTTAGAATTAAAGGAGGGGTTCTTACGTGAGCAGGTGGGGATTTTGGCTGAACGTAATTTGGCCAAACTGCAGGCCCAGGCGCTGGAGGCCGGAGAAAAGCTTGAGCACGTAACTCCAATTAACTCACCCCAAAGATTGGTTGAAGACTTTCAGTTGGTAAACGATAGACTTAGGCGTTTAGACGATATCCAGATTCAAAGTTTACTGATGAGCAAAAGGTCTTCGCGCGTATGGGAAGGTCCTTTCCTGATGCAAAATGGAATTGTGGAGTTAGCGTATGGCAGCATGCTTGTTTACCGTTTTGCTGGAGAAACGATAGGGCGCTCCTTCCAACAGGGTTATGAAATGCGTCCGGTGCGGGAAGATCGAGGAGTTGTCGCCGCTAACAAGGGTGTGGTTGTGTTTTCAGAGAATTTTGGAGTCTACGGACGTTCCATCGGTATCGACCATGGATTCGGCCTGGCCACTATCTACGGCCAACTGGAGCGGGTTTTGGTGGATGTAGGAGATGCGGTGGAGAGCGGGCAGATGATCGGGCACGCCGGTAGAAGCGGCCTGGCGCGCGGGCCAAACGTTTATTTTGAGATGCGAGTGCAGGGAGTGCCGGTGGATGCGCGGGAGTGGTGGGACAAACCGTGGTTCTTTGCCCATATCCTTGGTAAAATCGACGAGGTCAAAAAAGTTCTTGGGCTGCAAAATTACCGCTAATGTTAGGTATAAATGATCGTTATAAAATCCGCAGAGTTTTTGACGGCAGCTGCGCGGCCTAATAATTTGCCGCCTGAAGGGCTGCCTGAAGTGGCGTTAATCGGACGTTCGAACAGTGGCAAATCAACTCTTATAAACCGGCTTTGTAATCGTAAGAAGTTAGCGGTTACTAGTGCCGTACCTGGGCGTACGCGGCAGCTTAATTTTTTTGGGGTCGAAGTGCGTCCAGATAAGGAAGCCAGCCGAGAGCTGATCTTGGTAGATTTACCTGGGTATGGGTACGCCAAATATGGAAAATCGAGCGCGTCAAAGTTAGATGAGCTAGTTGCTGGATATATAACTAGAAGAGAGTCATTAAAAGTTATTTGTCTCTTGAATGACGCACGGCGCACGCCGCAGCAAGAAGAGCTAGCGATTCAACGCCTGGCCTTTGAGCGTGGATTGCAAATGGTGGTGGTCGTCACCAAAATCGACAAATTAAATCGCAGAGAGAAGGAAAAAGGCTTAGCAGCCATTGCGAAGGAGTACCACTTGGAAAAGTTTGACCTTGAAATATCCGGGAAGAACGAAGACTTAGGCCCTCTATGGAGGCGCATTTTAGCGTTAGTTTGCTAAGAGTCCAGGCAGAGACCGCACATCACTTATCCCGCCTCCTGTTTCATAACCCTGTTTGAAAGACCTTGCTTGGAGGGTGCGATGGGGGCTGAAAAAGAGCATAAAGATCAAAACTGGATCCGTGAGACTAAGCATGCGGTGCATGCAAAGGTCATGAGCTTCCTGCTTAACCCAGCGCATTGGCAGAATCGTCCCAATGCTCTCCGGGATATCAAGCAGATCGTACCGCTGGCACACCAAGGCTGGTGCAACTATACCCTGTTGGTGACGACCAGCGATGGAAAACGTTTGGTTATGCGGCTGCAGGCGCGGCCCAGGCACGTTCAGAGTGTAAAATGGTCAGTCTACCATAAAGAAGAGTGGGCTATCCGGCAGGTCGCCTCCCGGGTGCCAATTGCCCGTGTGGTGGAAGACGGCGTTGGTTATTTCGAGGTGCTCGATCCGTTTACTAAGAACAGCAGGCAGTATGCCTTCATGCTGCAGGAGTATTTGCCGTACCCTTCCGCCCGGGCGCTTGCTATCTCCCCGCATTCCCTGGAGCTGCTTCGAAAGCTTGGGAAAATAGCTCGCGACATTCATGCTGTTACGGCTAATGGAATTGGCAAAGATTTTGATGCGGACTCTAACAGGTTTCGTTACGGGACTTGGGCCGAGTATTTGGATGCGTGCCTGGCGGGGTGCCGTCTTGCAGAACTGGCAACGCTTAAGTTTTTAAGCGTAAAAACCTGCCGAATGGTTGAAGAACGTCTCCTTAGACTGAAACAGTTAAGGTTTAAAGCTACACTCTGTCACCGGGATTTTTTAAGTAATTTTGGAAACGTCCTGATTGATGCCGCAGGAGATGTTCGGGCGATTATTGATTGGGAGTTTTGCTCTTGCGCGCCAGCTTTTGAGTACGAAATAGCTGCGGCTAGATATACCATGTTGCGTGATGGTGAGAGCGAAGAATTGATAGAGAGCAAGTTAGCCGCCGTTTTAGATGGCTATGGAATGAGGGAAGATGAATTCGAAGCCTGCCATCGCGAAACTGTTGAGGATTTGGTGCTGCTTAATTCGCTTAGTGCTATCAACAAATATATCGACTTAAAAAAAAGAGGAGGGGTATCCAGCGAACCGTGGCGGCGCACTTTCGCCGAACGAGCGCAAGTCTGGATAGAAACGCGACGGCACACCCTGCAACGCCGCGCTTCGCAGCTGCCTCTAGCGGCCTAAGATTTACTCCCATCAGCCCTGACAATCTACGCCATTTTAAGCGCTTACAATTGAATTCCTTGTGTGTACAAGTTACACTATATCTTCATATAAAACGTAAGGTCGCATTGAATACTGACTAGTACACTTTTAGGTTAGGTACTGTGATGGGTTCCAACTCAGTAAAGACTCTCAATACAGCGGTGCTATCCGGCTTCATGGAGCTTCTCCCTGCCCAACAGTTGGTCTTTGACCATATGAGGGCCGTGATTGCGCGTTGCTATGGTCTTTATGGATTTACCCCGTTAGACACACCAGTTATCGAACGTGCTGAAGTACTGCTGGCCAAGGCTGGAGGCGAAACTGAAAAACAGATCTACCAGTTCCGTAAAGGCGACCATGAGTTGGCGCTTCGATTTGATCTAACTGTACCGTTAGCACGCTATGTCAGTGAGCATTTATCTGATCTGACGTTTCCGTTTCGCCGATACCAGATCGGTAAAGTTTACCGGGGAGAACGTCCGCAGAAAGGGCGATTCCGAGAGTTTTATCAATGCGACATTGATATCATTGGCCGTAACGAGTTGAGCCTAGTAAATGACGCCGAGATACTGTGTGTCATATATACTACCTTTTGCGAATTGGGATTAGAAAATGTCACGATTAGGCTTAATAACCGCAAGTTACTAAACGGTTTGTTTGGAGAGATCGGTGTGGATGCCGCCGCGGTGCTGCGAGTGGTAGACAAGTTAGAAAAGATAGGGAAGGAAGCCGTCTGCCTAGAATTAGCTGGCTTGGGTGTTGCCCAAGAAAAAGCCCAAAGACTGGTTAGCTTTTTGCAGATT
>JAAYZI010000252.1 GCA_012514925.1 Deltaproteobacteria bacterium
AACTTCACTTTCTCCAGAGAAAGTAAAATTCACGTGAACGCTTACGGTATCCGTCCACACGAATATTAAATTAGGTGATTACAATATGTTACCAGTGCGATTATCATGACCGGACACACCAAATCAAACCCCCTTACCATGGGAATAAGTCTTTCAGCCAGCCGCCGCCCGTCGTAGGTTCTCCCTCAGGATTATAAAACCCCTGCTGCTTAGCGTAGCCAAGCACATCTTCAACCAAATTTACCGGCCAATAAATCATCGCTCCGGTCAGATGCCCTCCACTTGCAAAGAAAGCCTCAACCGGGTCTCCCAATTCAGAGATTGAATCCTGCTCCTGCCCATCCTGGCTCTCAACTATGTGCTTAAAACCCGCCGCTGCAAACATTACCAGCCTTACCTCCCCTTCAATCCCTGGACTGGTCCTTGCTCGATCCACCGCCATCTCTTCCAAACGAAGAGCATCCTCCAGCTTGCCCAACCCGTAGTGAGCCATCGCTGAAAGATGTAGCTGCAACGCATCAAAACGAGCAGCGCGTCCCTCAGCCGACGCGCCAATTAACTTACGAGCCTTGTCATAGTAATTCATAGCCAACAAAAGACGCGCATGCCTGGCCTTCTCGGCTGGGTTTGGACGGATGGAAAGCGCTTGATCAGAAAAGCAAAGCGCCGTCACCTCATCTCCATACTTAAAACTTATCGCCGACAAGCTGCGGGCGAACTGTGTTGCACGTTCCCAATCTTCAACCTCAACAACGTGGTCAAAAGCACTCTGGTAACACCTTGAAGCTTGCTCGATTTTACCGCTCCGGGCGTACATCCTCCCCAACCCCGCCAGAACCTGAGTATCATCAGGGCTACGCGACAACAGATCTAGATAGATTTCCTCAGCCTCCGCCACCTGCCCTTGCTGCTCCAAAGTCAACGCAAGATTTATCCGCAAATTATCAGCTTGCGGATAAATATGCAGAGCCTGGCGAAAACGCACCTCTGCGTCAAAGTAGCGGCTGCGGCCAAAATAGTACAACCCTTCACGCGCCAAAGTGACTGTTTGCAGCTCATCGTCAGGAATAAAGCCCTGTTCTTCGCGGCTATCGGGCGGCAAGGCGCAAGAGACAAAGCCCAAGATCGCTGTGCACAGAAACAGCTTTACTAAGGAACCACACCTCATGGCACTACAATTTCCGTTGCCGCTTAAATATGAACTCCGGTACCGCCTTGATCAGTGCCATAATCAGGAACCAAAACCAGGGCAAGTAAACCACATCCTTGGACTTATCAATCGCTTTAAAAATACCGCGCGCGATCACTTCAGGCCCCACAAACAGCGCACCCTTGGCAAGACCGGCTGTCATTGGCGTATTCACAAACCCCGGCTTAATCGTCACCACCGTAACCCCGGCTGCGTGCAAGCGGTTTCTTAAACCCTGTAGAAAAATACTTAAAGCCCCTTTGGCCGTACCATAAATATAATTGCTCTGTCTTCCACGATCACCAGCCACAGAAGAAATCACCGCAATCGTCCCACACCGTTTGGCTTCAAAAACGTTAGCCACGAAAGTAAGCAGTGAAACCACACTTAAAAAATTCACCTTAAAAGCCTGTTCGGCGCTGCTATAGTCAGCCTGACAAGCCTGCTGGTCGGGCAACGAACCGTATGCCACCAGAACCGTATCGTATGCAGGCATGATACGGGAGATCTCCTCCCATAGGGCGGCGTGCCCGGCGCTATCCGCTAAATCACGGCAG
>JAAYZI010000253.1 GCA_012514925.1 Deltaproteobacteria bacterium
AGGAGCCGGCGATTCAGTACGCGTTAAGCTGCTGGCCGGGGTTAATGCCCCTACTGATGGCACGCCTTATCCCGTGGTCTTCGAACTTGCTGATGATGTCGTGGGCCCGGATAGTTCGTCCCTACCGCTTGGAGGCGCGCGTTTGATTGCTGCGGCGCAAGGATCCCTTAGCGACCAGCGTGCCTTGTTCCGTCTCACTACCCTGAACATCCGCTATCCCGACGGGTCGCGTAAGGTTTTGGATGTAGATGGTTGGGTCGTGGGGGAAGACGGTATTCGTGGTATGGAAGGCATTTTGATCGATCCAATCGGTAAGGCTTTGGCAGGATCGCTGCTTTCTGGAACCGTGGAAGGATTGGGAGACGGCGTAGCGGCTGCGAACACTAACACCATTTACTACGAAAACGGAGGGTCGCGTACCTTTGTGGACGGCGAGATTGGACAGTATGCCGCCGGGAGGGGAATAGCTAAGACTGGAGAACGCTGGAGCAAGTATATCGATGAGCGAATTGAGCTTTTGGTTCCCCATGTGAAGGTGCTTTCGGGCCGGTATGGCACTGCGATTTTTTCGCGTAGTGTTACCATCGACGGATTATTTGAAACTTTGGAGGACGACGAAACTGTTTTAGCCTCTTTAGACTAGGCCTGTTTTCAGGCACTAAAGCAGGCTGTGGATCTGGATTTAAAGGTTTTGTGTTGAAAGGGTGAGGTTAAAAATGATGGTTTTGCGGGATCGTACTTTGAAATTAGCAGCAGCGCTGGTCTTTACGGGGCTTTCAGCCTGTACGACCGCCAGTCAGTTGGCTAATCCGTTTTATGAACCGCCCTCACAGGCGGCGGTATTGGGACAGGCTAACGACCATGCTCTAAGTGGCACCGCCCAGAAGGAAGACACTGCGCGTAAAGCCTTGGAATATGCGGCCACTTATGAGCGAGCCCATGCGCCTAAGCCTGTTAATCCGGTTATCGAACCTGCCATAGTGCGTTTGATGTGGGTACCGGATCACCTCAATAGAGCTGGAGATTTAGTGCCAGCACATTACTACTACTTAAAAATCAAGGGAGACCAATGGGCCGTTAAAGACGCTTTTGATAGGGAGTTCTTGTTATCTCCTGAGGGGGCTCAGTCAAATATCCCTTTCGTCTATGAGGGTACAAAGAATTAAGGGACGGCTTATGAAACTGGATCGGTTTTCTGCAGGATTCTTATTGTTGGTTCTGGTAAGCATGGCGAACGCTGCCTGCACAGTCAGTAATAAGGAGGCCGAGTGGCAGCAGCCTAAAAAGCAGAAGGTATTTAAGATTGCTACCAGGCAACTTCCTCCGGAGCCGGTTTATGGTGCTCTGCGTTGGGTGCGTCCTCCTCAAGTTCTACCAGAGCGTGAAATTCCGACGAGCAGCGCCCCCTTGCTTATGCCCGTAATTCAGTTTGAAGTTAAAGACAAGCCCCTCTCCGAAGTGGCTCTGATTCTAGCGGCAACGGCTGGATACCGCAGTTATTGCGCCGGTTCAATTGCCTCCCAGAAGCTAACTCTGGTTTCTCTGGGGACCCTCGAGGAATTGGGCCGCGAGATTGAAGAGCAGGCTGAGATCGAGGTTTTAATTAATCACCGTTATAAGGAGGTTCGGTTTTTAGCCAAGGACTTGGTATCGCCTAAGATTTAGAGCAGGGATATTTTAGAGAAAGGTTTTGCGCGATGGCTATTAATAGGTTGACCCGAGAGCGGTTATTTCAGGACGAAGAGCTATTTAATTCGCTTTTGCCGTTTGCGAAATATGATCAGGAGCAGGAGCTATTTGTGCATGCTGACGCTTCCCTGTGGTCGATTTGGGAGATTCAGCCCAAGTGGATCTGCACGGTCTCCGACCAAGAGGCTTTTCAAGTCTGTGAAAACCTACAGGAGATGATGGATTCTTTGGAGCACACTGTCAGTGCTCAATGGGTTTGGATTACAACCTTCGATGTAAATGATGTACTGCAAGACTCATTGAACCGCTACCCCACTACGGGGGCGGCAGGCTGGATGGCGCGACGCTGGATTCGCTCCATTCGACACTCCTCAACCAGCGATAATATCGCCCGGCGGCCGCGGCGTATGCGCTTATTTGTGTGTTTTCGCTTTGACCCCCCTTGGCGCAAAGTCGGGTTGTGGGAGCAGTTTAAACAGACCACTGCGATTTTGTTTACCGGCCAGATCGGTGTAAGCGCTGCCCAGAGAAAGGGCGAGTATTTTGAGTATGCCAATAAGTTCAAGGGCGCAGTCGAGGGCAGTGCGGTTAAGCTGCGGGATCTTGGATTTAATCCGCGCCGCGTAGATGGACAGGGGCTTATTAACCTACTCTTCCCGATCCTAAATCGTCGCAGTATCAAGTCAGGCAAGTTCAAAAGAGGTCGTACCACCACCATTCCTGTGCCGGTTTTTGATCCCCATGATTATCTGTCCAATCAGATCTCCGAAACGCACTGTGAGCATCCTGAAAATGGAATCATCAAAAAAGATGGGCGTTATTTCAGGTCGGTTTCAATGGTAAAACCGCCTAAGCAGTGCCTTCCACTTATGATCACGCCGCTGCAATCGACCCCCTATGAAAATATTCTAAGTGTCACCTTCTCTAAGGATACTCTGCTGCAGCAAATTAAGCGCTTAGATGCTTTGGACGCAACCTTGGGCTTGCGTGAACGCACCGGCCTAGGACGCTCCAACCAGAAAATTCAGCACCAAATTGGAGCCATTCGAGCCGCGCGTAACGAGCTTTATAATGCTAGTTCTCAAATTGTGCGGGTGGGCGTACACCAAACCTACATTTGTCAAACCATGGAAGAGGCGGTGCGCGCCACCTCAGAGGCGGTCGCGACGTTTCCTCAGTTGCATGGCGCGCGTGGCATGGAGCACAAGATCTCCGACTTAGGTGTAATGATCAATTCGCTGCCAGGCTGCTACGACCCTGCTACGGACGGCTCGGGTTGGACCTGCGTAATGAGATCTTCGCGGGCGGTGCGTCTGTTTCCGATCTGGGGTAACTGGCAAGGTAGTCCCGGCCCTTTGATCGTACTCCCCAGTCTCTGGAACCGGGAGTTGGTGGGCTTTGATTTGTACGACTCAAATTTGGCGCCGAACGTTCTCATCAGCGGGGTGTCTGGCGCAGGCAAGTCGTATCTGCTCTGCTTTTTGATTATCAGCATGATGAGGGGGCATTACGCGCTACGTTCCGATGGACGTGTTTTGGAGAGGCCGCCGATTACTTTCGTGTTCGATAAGGGCATGCCCGGTCATCCTTGTGGTTTTGAAAAAGTTGCTAAGCTTTTCGGCGGTCGGATCTATGAAGCTACGCCTTCTAAGGCGCCGGCCATGAACTTTTTAGCGCGCCTAGGAGAAACTCCCGCTGATTTGACTAATGAAGACTACAAAGACTTAGTCGATATGGCGGCGGACGTAGTGATAGATATGGCGGCGGATGCCCACACCACTCTGGATCGTATGGACCGCGCGGCTGTGATGGAGTGCGTGATTGAGGCGCACCGGATTTATCGGGCGGGTCCAATGCGTCGTGAATTAATCTTAAGTGATTTGGTGGCAGTTTTACGCGCGCCCAAAAAAGTTGGAGAGAACGAACCGGATGCTTTGCGGCGTCAGCGTGTGGCAGTGTTGATCAGTGACTATTACGGAGAAGGCACTTACGCTCGATTTTTTGATCGTCCTGGTTCGCTAAAGCTACGGGAACGGTTTATCGTGTTTGATCTAAAAGCCCTTAGCCGCAACCCGGATTTGCAGCGGGTCTTTCTCAAAATCGCGATGCTTTGGGCAGATACAGTTATGAACGATCCGCGGGAAACGGACACCCGGAAGATACTCGTTTTTGACGAAGCTCACGATCTAATCGGGCGCACAGCTTCCAATACGATTGAAACGGCGTTTAGACTTTACCGCAAGCGTAAAGGTATTGTGATCGCGGCTTCACAGTCCGGCGAGGATTTTTACGTAGGGCAAGGTGGACAAGCGATCGTTCAAAACAGCGCCCATAAGATCTTTCTGCGGCAAGATCCCAGTAAGTTTCATATGACCGCGCAGGCGTTTAATTTAACGGAGCAGCAGGCAAATGTGATCTTGCGGCTCAAAACGGTCATAGGTGTAGAGAGTCAATTTTATCTAATCTCCGATATCGGCGAGGGCGCGCTGGTGCTACCTTTGGAGCCGGCTTTTTACTGGGCTAGCACCAACAATGGAGATGACAATCATCTCTTCGGGGAGCTGCTAGATAAGAATGACGGTAACTTTTTGTCCACCTTCGCGGAAGCGATTCAGCTCGCTCCGCGCGGTGCTAAGGCTATGCGTGTATTTGCGAGCGCTGAAGGGGTTGAGCAATATGATTTGCAGGAGGCGGCTTCAGTAGCGAACGCTGTTTCCAATCTAATGGGTGATGATTTGTAACTGTGATTATATGGAGTCTGGATTGGTCATGGAGAGTAGAGTGGGTTATGCTAGGTTGGCGGGGGTTTTGTTAGGGTTGTTGCTGTGTGCCGGGCTAACAAGTTGTGCCGGGAAGCAGCAGACCATCCGTGAAACCCAAGTGATTGTTGAGCAGAGTCCGGTAACGATTGATCCTGGGGCGGTTGAGTTCGTGTGGGAGCCGCCACTGGTGGATGTGATCGATGTGCCCCCTGGCTTGGATCCCGAGGGTCATTACTATCGGCCGGCTCACCAGGCTATTGTAGAAATCCGACCGGGTCGCTGGAATTATTATCGTCGGCCGGAAGCCGGAGGCCGGTAACTTTAGCGGTTGAAAAAGGTCATTATGAGCTTGATTAGCACTAAGAATTTAATCGCGCCCTTTACCAATAAACTGCATATAATCACGATTGTGCTGTTTACAATTGGCTTTGTGGCTTTGCGTCTTTCGGGAGGTGCAGTTCGGGCTGTGCCTGCAGATGCCCGCCAGGACAGGCAGGTAAGAGAACGTGACATTCTAAGTGATGAACTGTCGACTCTAGGATTTGACCGCCGTGAGGCCGACGGACGGGAGAGAACTTCAAAGGATCTACCTATAAATCGTGTAGTAGAGGGGATCCGGCCGCCATGGGAGGAGAAACGGGCGGTTACTAAGCCACAGGAACCCGGGTCAAGCGAGACCCCTAAGCGTAGGGGAGGCTTGGACGACATCGAAAAAGCGTTAGGGATAAAATAGAGAGTTTTTGTGATAAAAACTGAAGTTGTCATACCCAAAGTTTGGCGTTCTGAGTTAACGGGAGTTTTGCTCTACCTCTTTTTTTGTGTTTTGTCGGTATTATTGTCGCGCCATTTTCCAGGCAGTGTAATTAGTGGAGAGCTCTTTAGGGTCGGTTCCGTAAGTGTGCTCTTAGCCCTACCGCTTTGGTGGCTGTTACCCCTTACGACCCTGATGGCGATAGTTTTTAAGATCTACAATGTACGCTACACGGTTGATGCGTGGGGCTGCCATTGCAAAACTGGTATTTTATCGTTGCGCACAAGGAGCACAAGCGTGCGATATGAGGATATTAGGAGTATAGAGACGGATAGCTCTCTGCTGGAGCGTATTTTTGATGTTGGTTCAGTGCTTATCAGCACTGCTTCGACAGCCGCTGTGGAAGTGCCGTTTGAGGGTGTGGCTGCGCCGGCGGAGGTAAGAGATATGTTGCAGCGCGAGCGTGAGACCCGGCAGAGACTTGCTAAAGCTGCAAACACCCGGGAGGGGGAGGTGGCAAACGACTAGCTTCCCGAGGTTGGGGCAAGGTTTTTGGTAGTTTGGGTTACGATCTAGGGTTTTAGGGAAGAGTTTAAGATGAAGCGTAAGTGGTTAAGGAAAATTCGGATCGCGGCGATTGCCGCACTTTCTTGTTTATCAGTTGGTGGTGTGGTCCAAGCTGAGCCGCCGACGCCGATTATGGACGATGCGGCTTGGGAGTCGGCCAATCAACGTTTGCAGAAGGCGGAAGCAGAAGTCTTGAAATCAATCGCCTCCGGGGAGAAAACACAGCCTGAAGCTTCCATTCAAACCAAACAATCTCCTCTGTCCGGGGGCGGTAAAGCGGAGCCGCCCAAAGCCCAGCCTACTCTTAGTACGATTTCTAAAGAAATTGCTGGTGAGATGGAGACATTACACAACAAAAATGCCTCCCTTAAAAGCGAGGTCCATTCCAAGGCTAAATCTATTGAGTCGTTAAGTAAGGACAATTCGGCTTTACGCGCGCGCTTGGCGTCCAATGAGAGACACACCGAAGCTCTACTGGCCAAGATGAAGGAGATGCGTAATCAGCTGCTTATAGCAGAAACTGAGATTTTGCGCCTCTCCACCATGATTGACGAACGTAATCGCACCAGCTTGGCAAGATTTTCAGGTAAGACCGAAAAGGCCAAGCCCAAAGAAGTAGCCAAGGCACCCAGCCTGCTTTCTCGCGCGCAGGAAGTAAAAGCCAGTGAAGATATGCCGATTGCCACGGTTATGGTTGATAATGCTAACTTGCGTAGCGGTCCAGGGAAGAACCACTCGCCGATTATGTCAGTATCAAAGGGCACACGCCTGGCGATTGAGACTCGTCAAGGGGACTGGTATCGGGTTGTCGCGCCTACCGGTGCCAGGGCTTGGATCGACGCCAAAATTGTCAATTTTGGGAAAAACCTGGAATCAACTCCAACTCGGACGGTAAAGGTGAAGGGTTATGATAGCAGTGTTGAAAGACAGGCTTTTGAGTTTATTCGCGATATGCAGCGTTAGTTTAACTCTGCTTATTGCTACAGCGGGACTCGTCAAGGCGGATCCTGGACCTCAAGCTATGGGCTTTGTTTACCCACTCATGCGTCCAGTTTTTACCAGCAATTTCGGTATGCGCAGGCACCCCATTTTTAAGGTGCGCCGCCATCATAATGGTGTGGATTTGGTGGCTCCAATTGGAGCGCCTATTCGCGCTATTGCTGAGGGGGTGGTGGTTTTTGCGGATCCGTATAAGGGATACGGAAATTTGGTAGTTATAAAACACCCAAATGGAATGACCAGTCATTACGGCCACTGCCTCTCGATTAGTGTTAATCCAGGTCAGCCGGTTAAAGCTGGGCAGATAATCGCCGCGCTTGGCAACACTGGAAGTTCGACTGGCCCACACCTGCACCTGGAGATTCGTATGCAAGGAAGAGCGCTTGACCCACTTCGGATTATTCCTGGACTGACGCTTAAACCGCAGGGATAAGACGAGAATGCGGATGAAGCGGGCGCCATCCCCTTCCCCCCCTCCCCTTGCTGCATTCTTCTGTGAGGGGCATAATTAAGGCACACAATAACGGTTGTTCGCCATAACTCTAGTAGAAAAAAAATGGGATCGTGCTTGATAGAGCATGATCGGTAAACCAATGAAGATATTTGCAGAGAGGTTAAGATGAGCAAGGTAAGTCTTATTAAGGATAAATATTTGTCCCTATGTCGGAAGGTGGGTGCTGCTTTGCACTCCCCTACCCGCGCGCAAGCACAATTTATGTTGTTTGCGATTGGTATTATATTGTTAACTGCCGGGTCTTTAACCGGCGCGGTCGCTCAGTCCGCTCACATTACCTACAATGATGCGCGTTTGGCAGAATCTGTAAACGCGATCTTGACGTACATTGAAGGTACATTTGGTGCGATGGTCATGGTAGCGGCTGGTATCGCCGCGATTCTAAGCTCCGCTTTCGGACAGTACCGCGCGGCGCTAGGATTGCTGGTGGTCGCAGTTGGAGCGTTTATCCTGCGTTCTTTGGTCAGCACATTCTTCAACGACCAGAACATTCAGCAGTAGTTGGAAAGAAATACACCGCACCAAGGACAGTTTAATTCCTTAGTGCGTCAGTATTAAGAGGGGGGCAAATAGCCCCCCTCTTTTTTATACCAGCCTGGATATTTCACGACACATCCGGGCTAGTTCTACTTCCGCGCGGTTTCATCCCACAGATCTTCCAGCTTTAGCCGGATTTGTTGTTTGAGCACCGGCAAGGTCTCCCGCGTTAGTGCCTCTCGCAACAATTTAAGATCCTCTGCATTAGATACCTCCAGTTTACTGTAAGCCCAAGCTCGAGCCAAAGGTTCAAAGTGGTATAGAAGCTTAAGCAGTTCCGGTCTACTCAAAGAAAAATTCAGGCCCCGCAAATAACGCACGCCGTCGATGGTAAGAGGGTCCACGACCTGTATGTTTCGACGCAATATGATAAGGTCCAATACGCTTTGAGGATTTGGTTTGGTGCCAAACCAAGCCGCCAGCAGGGAGTAGCGGGTGTCGCGATCAGCGCCAAGGGCTGTCACCAAGAAGATCGTCTGATAACGGGTCAATTTATTACGTGGTGAGGCCAGGAGCGATATGGTGGAATGCATATTTTCAGAGAAGAAATCGCGCCGGAGTGTATCAGCCGCAGCCTCGCGCACGGCCATAACCGGAAAACGCAGCAGGTCGGCGTAGCTCTCAAGTTTTAAAGCTTTGCCAGGCAGTTCACCTGCAGCAAGTTTTAGGCGATCTTCCACTGGAACGTCCTTCCAATGCGAGAGCTTCGTATTTTCAAACCATTTTAACAGATCCCTTAAGACATTGCGGCTGCTTAAAAGTGCGCGATAGATATTCTCTATCATAGTCGGGTTGTGACTTGAGATGGCCAGCAATAAGCGTAGCTTCTTGGCGGATAAAACCGCATCATCTTCATCACTAAAATAAACCGAGAGCACCTGAGGCGTGGCTCGGCCGACTATAATTTGCGCGGCGGCACGTGCGCTTGGAGACGCGAAATTTTTTAAACCGATCTCGTCTAAAAACTCAAAGAATGGCCCATAGGGTGGCGGCAATACTTTTAATTGAGAGGTTGAAATCGCGTTAATCTCCGCATTTGAAGAGTCAAGACTCAAGTTGGCGATGATCGCCAAAAGAACGCCGGGATGGATGTCGTTTAGCCCCGGAACTTGGCCAATTTGGCGGCCTAGCAGCCCGGCCATTGCCAATTTTAGAGCCAATTGCCGATCGACCGGTTTTAAATCCCCTTCCCAACGTGGATCAAAGGCGATCTTAATTAAATCGTGTTGAATGTGCGGGCTTTCTTTGCCGCTTAGGGCCTGTTTTACAATGAATAATTCAGCCTGGGGGTCCTGTCCGGATACGGCCGCCAGGACCACCTCGCGCATTTTAGAAGTCAGTCCGCTTTGCCAGAACTCTTCATAGGGGAGTGGTGCTTGAAGGGTTACCTCAGGCTCGCTACTAAGCAGACCGCGTTTATATAAAACGGTCAAAACCAGAATCAGAGCCAAGAGAATCCAGAACCACCATGACAGTCGGTCCGTAGACTTTTGTTCCTCGGGAAGATGAAGTTTTAAGTTTTCTTCTGTGACCTGGCGTTGGCGCGTGGAACTCGACTCATTGCTATGTGGATCCGGAGTGCTGCAGGGATCAATTTTCTCTGGTGGGCAAGACGCTACAGAGTCAGGTTCGTTAAGCTGCTCTCTGATGCACTGTGTGACCTCTTGCCCTAACGCAACAGTGCCCTTAAGCCACTGCAGGGTTTCCTCCGCGCTACGTGAATGCAGGTGATTTTCGGGTTCTTTAACCGCTTCCGAGGGTTCCTCCGCTGTTTCGTTTTCTTTCACATGTAAGTTTTTGCCTAACAACTTACCCAGTTTTACGCCTCCTATGTGCGGCAGAGTGCGCGGAAAGGCACGCATCGCCTTTTTCCCGAGTCCCGGGAAGAGTTCACGTCTTACGGTTTCGGCCGAAGGCCGCGCATCCGGCAAGTCGCCGACCAGATCAGCTAGTAGACCGGTCTGGACGGGGTTTAGCAGGTCTTTTAGTAACAGCTTGAGCAGCAGCCCCAGTCCGAACAGATCCGTTTGGTGAGAGGGCGGGTGCCCTTGTTGCAGCTCAGGCGCCAGGTCCTCTGCTGTCTGGCAAAGCTCAAGAGAAAAAGCGCAAAAACCGAAATCCATCGGAACCGGCTGTTGATTTTCA
>JAAYZI010000022.1 GCA_012514925.1 Deltaproteobacteria bacterium
CGTTTCCCGCGCAGTATGACAATTTGGTGCGCTATTATTCCCGCATGGTCGGTCTAGCGGGCACGACTCATAAAGCTTTTGGTAAGATCTGGCCCGCCCCGCCCTGGGGTTACTGGGACATGCTTGTGTCGCGGACGACCACTTTGACTCTGATTGCTTTCTTTATCGGCATTGTGGCGATAGCGCTTACCGCCCGAAAACTAATCCGCTCAGAAGTTGGACGTCGTCAGCTTAGCTTTCTTCTTTTGGCGCTGGTAGCGGTGTTTTTTTGGCCGACTGTGCTTAGTTTCACCCGCAAACATGCCTTCCGTTACCTTTTCCCGGTTATGACGATGTTTCTTGGAGTGGGGGCATACGGTATCACATGGGGCTTACAGCACCTCTGCCGCGTCCCCGAGGCGCACCATGTTCCAGCTCGGGCATTTTTCCTTGGCCTGCTTGTAATATGCGCGCTCCAGGGACAAGTTTTGCTCGCCTCCGCTCCGGATTTTCTGATTTATTGTAATGCGCCAAGTGGCGGCCTAAAGGGTAACATCAGCCGGGGCCACCGGCCTATGCTGGCTGGGTTTAATGAAACTCTTGGGGCGCTGCAGGAGCGGACCGCCGACTGGCCGGTAGTAGAGACGGCCCTTATGGCTGATAGAACGACTGTCATGACGGCTTATCGGCGTCTTTTTCCGAAGAACACAGAGAGAAGATATTTTGAACACTTCCCCAATCCGGAGAATGCCGATTTTGTTTTTGTGGTGCGTAGCCAGATCAGTGAAAAAACTCTAAGCGCACTCAGCAATACTGCTCGTTATAAGGAGGTTTTTAATTACGTCTCCCATGGTGTGCCGCTTACAAGTTTGTATCAAGTCCTCCCGCAATCTTATCGAGAAGCGGAGCGAAGATTTTTAAATAAGGCCCGCGCTCATACAGGCAGTGCAGTGAGAACCGATGAGCTACTTTTGCCTGAGGACGCGGAGGCTCTAGGCGCGCAGCCGGTACTTTACGCCCGGCCCGGCAGGCACAAGGCTGGGTATCTATTCTTTGGGGAAAAGCCGTATTTTGAGGCGGGACGGTACCGTCTAACACTTTCTTTAACGCTTCCGCTAAATGCCAGATCACGTTTTGCCTCTGAGAGTAATCCGCTACTGCGTGTGGAGTTGGTGCATGGATGCGTGGAGGAGATCTCTTCCGAAGGGTTGGTCCCGGGGCGGCTTAGCGACCATTTAATGGAGTGTGATGTGGCCTATCCTCAGAAACGGGAGTTCCGTGGATTCTGGTACGGCGTGGCACCCATTGTGGTTTCATCACTGACGATTGAGCGGGTGAGTGATTAAGTTTCGGTCCTATACTTTGTCGATTGCTTCAGGTATGCTGGTACTCCTTCTTTTTACCTTATAAGGCAGCGTGTTTACTTTAAAGAGCTTATGCAGAAAACCACGGTAAATAAAATTATAGTCACAGCCAAACTGGCGTTAGGAGTGGTGTTGCTGCTAAGCCTGCTCTTATGGGGAGATAACTTTAAAGAGCTATGGAAGCTACTTAAATCCATCAAGGCGCAAGACGTGCTGATGCTTTGCATCGTGAGCTTGCTTCTTAACTGGATTAGCTGCCTCAAATGGAGCCTCTTCTTAAAGGAGCGGGGTTTTCATGTTTCACAGCTGCGTTTATTAGGTTTGTATTTGGTCGGGAAGTTTTTCAGCAACTTTGTCCCCACCACAGTGGGGGGAGATCTCACCAGAACGTTTTTATTAGGCCGACAGATCAATTCTCAGTCTCAATCTTTTGCCAGCGTCTTTCTGGAGCGCATCACAGGGCTGGCCGCATTGATTGTGATGGCAGTTTTCTTTTTACTTCTGAATCCGCGGCTGATGCAGGACCCTAAAATCAGCATTTCTATTTTATGTTTTGCTGTAGGCTTTGTTTTATCCATCGCCCTTATGTTGAATCAGAGAATGGTGGATTGGATGGCGGCCAGGAGTGGGAAGGTTCCTTTTTTGGTAGTTGTGCTTGAAAAAATCAAGAAAGTGCAGCGCGATATTTTGTATTTTAAGGGCAAGTACCAGTTGCTCACCAAGGCTTTGGTGTATTCATTCATCTTTCATATGGTGAGCTGTTTGAATGTGTACGTAGCTTGCCTGGCGGTTGGCGTTTTCCCCTCTTTTTTGGATATCGCAGTGGTGACTCCGGTAATACTCCTGCTCAATATATTGCCTGTATCTCCAAATAATATCGGCTGGTGGGAGTGGACTTTTAGCTTTCTGCTTGTGGAAGCCGGGGCGGGTCGGACCGAAGGTCTAGCGGTTGGGCTGATTCTTAGGGCGATTACTTTACTCTTTTCTGTAGCAGGTGGAGTGATTTTTCTCTTTGAAAAAAATCGCAAAGGGGAAAGTGCCGCAGGGCAGGCTTGCCGGGTGGATTCTTAAGAGAACCTATGAGCTCTATTTTTGGCATTTGGGGAGAGTGTCCGCAGGAAACGCCGCAGTTAATGGGAAGCTGCCTGGCCCATCGTGGCGGCGCGCAGCAGATTGAATGTCCTGCGCAAAACCTGACTTTTGGTGCGGGGACTAGCGACACTGAGAGTTATTTTTATTCAGATGGAGAGTTCAGCATTGTCTGTGATGGTGCTATTTACAATCGACATGAGCTGCTGCAGGCAGGCTCGGCTGAAGACAATGCTTTATGCGGAGCAGAGTCCTCGGCCGAACTTCTTTTAAATCTCTTCCGTACAGGCGGCCTTGAGGTGTTGGAGGCAGTAGATGGAGATTTCGCTTTCGCCGTTTGGGATAAGCAGAAGAAAGCTCTTACGTTAGGGCGGGATGCATGTGGAACCCGTCCTCTATATTATGCCATTTTAAAAGATGGTCGGGGTCTGGCGTTTGCGTCGGAATATAAGGCGCTGCTTGGGTTGGAGGGTGTCAACGTAGATCCTGATTTGGACATGCTGCAGTGCTTGCAATACTGTAAGAAGTTGCCGCTTGGCCGGACTCTTATTAAAGGTATCCAGGCCGTACTTCCGGGTAGTATCGCCACGTTTACTGATATGGGAGCTAAAGTTAGCTGCGTTGAGATGGCCGCGTTAGGTGTTGATGAGAGACTTTCTGACGAGGCGCAAGCCATTAGCGAGATCCGGCGTACGCTCTCCGGGGCGATTGAGCGTCGGGTCAGTAATCCAAGCCGGATAGGAATCGCACTAAGCGGTGGTATCGATTCAATCGGAATAGCCTTTATTTGTAGAAGCCTTTTCCCGCAGGCTGAGATCCATACTTTCACGGCTGGTTTCGGCGACCAGAAGCTGGAGATTGAAACTGCCGCAGACGTAGCCCGAGCGATTGGCGCGCATCATCATGCCGTTCAGACCCCGCCAGGACTGATGAAGGACCATCTGGAGAAGTTGGTTTGGCACCTTGAAGATCCGATTGCACGCAGCGAGTCTTTACAGCTTTTAAAAATCGGCCAAGTCGCCAGCTCTTGCGTTGATTCTCTGCTGTGCGGCATGGAGTCCGATGCGCTCTTTGCGGGGATGTCGAGGCATAAAGTGCTACGGATGATGAGCAGATGGGGCAGATGTCCTTTTGCGAGAAAAGCGCTGGGGGACATTTACAATTTGGGGCAGAATGGGCTGCCTCCTAGGAGCGTGGTGGGAATGTTGTTGGCACGGCTCTGCTTTCGGAACATGAGCGCGCCGGTGCCGAAGGTTGAGGGCAGTTGCTATGTGCCTGCCCGGACCGAGTTCCCAAAAGAAAGGTCGCAGCTCGTAAACAGATTTTTAGCGGCTAGTTTTAGGAAAGGGGCCTGTCAGGACGGGCAGAAACTCGAAAGAACTTTTGCGGCTTGGGGGGTTCAGTACCGCTCGCCCTTTCTTGATCGCGAACTTGTTAAGACCGCATTTAGCATTCCGGATGATCTTAAATTCAAAAACGGTCAAAACAAGTATATCCTTAGGAAGGCGCTGGAGGCTTGGGTTCCGAAAGAGTTTAGTCATACTCCTAAAAAGCCTCAAAGGATGAACTATGACCTCGAGTTTGCAGCGGCTCTGGACGAGGCTGTAGAGCGCTGTTTTTATGAAGACTTAGCTGACTCAAACCGGATCTTTTCCCCTGGCTGTGTTGAAGCCTTGAAACTCCGGAAGCGCAACGGAGTTTACCGCGATGAAGAGGGCATGAGAATTTGGACCGCCGTCCTTACAAAGATTTGGCATAAGCAGTTTGTGTTGCGTTCTCCGCTGTACTGTTAAGAAATCGGGGGATTGCCGTATATGCAAGATCCTAAATGCCCTAAGAACCCGCCGGGACAAATGGCCGCCTTTCTTTTCTGGTTTGGGATCGGAGTGTCTATTTTTGCGATACTCTCCGGCACAACCTACTTTTGGGATGAGGCTGTGTGGATGGTTTGGCCAGCAGCGCGCTTTGTGATTGCACCGGCGATGCTGGTGTCGTTGCTAGCGGTCATTCACCTGCGGCGTAATCAGCTCCCTTTGACAATAAACGTGGATGCGTTTGCATGGACACTCTTGACGCTTTTTTTGAGTGATTGGCTCTGTCGCCCTTACAACTTTTTTCAAGGCCCATCAATTCGGGGCGAGATTTTGCTTGGGGCGGCTTTTGGTGTTTGGTTGCTAAGGTATAGAAAACTAGAGGTTCTAAATTGGCTGCCGTTTATCGGGTGCGTCTTTTTGATCATTTCATTTTTCCTAGAAAGCGATGGTCGGCTGCTTTACTCGGATGACCATTCGGTGTTCTTTTATCGTTTGCAGCTGCTGAAAGAAAATTTTCCAAACGTTCCCTTTTACAATCCGCTTTGGAACGCCGGAATTCACGACAAGTCCTATTATAACACCGGTGCTATGGGAGTTTTCCTTTTGGGCTTGCCGCTACTTTCCATTTTCCGCACTGAACAGGTGTATAATGTTTTGGTTGCGGGCCTAATGTTTTTACTGCCCCCGCTAAGCAATTATTACGCTGCCAAGCTGCTTAAGTTGCGCGCGCCGGGGCCAGCCATCGCAGCAGTGTTAAGCTTGTGCTTGGGCTTAGTCTGGTACCGTTGGGGGCTTAAATACGGCACGTTAGGATTTGTCATGTCGGCTGCGCTTATGCCGCTATGCCTGGTGCAGGTTTCAAGAATCCTGGATGCGGAGGTAGTCTTTGGCAAGACTGAGGCCGTTATTTTTATTGCAGCGGCCACGCTTATGGTGATGTGGCCGCTTTCCGGCATCGCCTTTGTGCCGCTTGCTTTTTGGGGCTTGTTCTTGCTGCCGAAGGTTCTTAAGAAAAAGTATGTGGTTACGATCTTTCTAATGCTGGCGCTGATTAATCTGCCGTGGGTGACTGTGTTTTTTGGAACCTGCGGGGTTGGGGATTTCATGAACCTAAAGGTGAAGTCGACTTTCACTAGGTCAGAGCAGACTGCATCGGGTTTAGAGCATAAAGATCCTAGCATTAAGCGTTTTCGTCACATTCAAAGTTCACCGGATTTAAAGCGGCTGATTCCGGCTGTGCGGGAGCAGGCTTCTTCGGGAAATCCCCTGATCTTGCTTTTTGCAATCCCAGGTTTGTTTCTGTTGGGCCGGAGCATAGGGCGAAAATTTGCGCTCACATTTTTATGGCTGTTACTTTTGGGGTCTGTATTAGTTCCTATTAAGCCGCAGCTTGAGCTTGATCGCATGATGACTTTTCTCCTGATGTGCGCTTGCTTGCCTGCCGCGGCGGCGATGGAAAAGATGCTAAGCGACGCGTGTCTTCAAAAAAAATCTGGGTTGAGCCTGGCTGCGCCAGTGCTTACGGTCGGATTTTTGTTGGCGGGTTTGCTGACGGCAGGGGCAGTCGTGCGAAACCACAGCTTGGAAGAGTATTATTTCGAGGAGGGCCCTGTGCTGGATATGGCGCAAGCCATAAAGCATAACTCCGGAGAGGGGCGAATCTTGTACTCCGGCTGCGTCTTGCACCAGCTTAATCACGGCCACCTTGCCCCACTGGCTTATTTTTCTGGCGCGCCGCTGATGGCTTCCAGCCATATTCATGATTTGTGGTGGTACACATCAGTTTTTCCTGAGGAGTATAAGCGTGGCGGGGATGAGGCGATCCGCCGCTACCTTGATCTTTACAACGTCAGCGCTATTTTTTCCCATGAACACACATGGCGAGATTATTTTAGCGCCCGTCCAGACGAGTACCAGCTTGTTTGGGAGTCTCAGCCGTTTAGTTTGTATAAACGGCTTAAGCATTTTGACAACTACTTTTTGGAAGGATTAGGTGAGGTACAAGCGCAGAACTCAAGCTCTGTTTCTTTAGTAGCGCATACGCCAAATGTAGTGATTAAGTTTAATTACTTCCCTTTCTTGAAAAGTTCAGCCTGTGATCTTTCTAAAAGGCAGATAAGTAAGAATGTGCGCCTAATTGAATTGAAAAACTGCCCAATTGGGGTTCCGATTGTTATAAAGGCACGCTCGCCGTGGGAGCGTATATTTAAAGCGACCTAAGATGAGAAGCTGGAGTTTACCGCTAATTATGGCCGTTATACTCTCTTGCCTGTTTTTTGGGGCGGTCTCTGAAATGCGTTTTGCGCCAGCTGCCGCTGCTGCCCACACGGAGGTAGTCGCTCTTTCGAAGTGGCACCCGGAGATTAATTTAAGTCACAACGCTTATTATAGTTGGCGCTTGGATCCACTTCTGGCTTATGTGGAAAGTGCGGTAGCCTCTCTATGGGGTGGGGAGTTTTCGCTTCAAAGCCATCTGATTTTGTTGCTACTGTTTTTGTGCAGCGGGCTCTATGTATGGCTGAATTACCTGGATTGTAGCACCGCAAGGATTTTGGGGGCTTGTCTTAGCGCACTCTTTCTCCTCTTTGTCCTGTTTCTTTGGGGGCAAGATGCGGTGATAATCGGAAGTCTGGTTTGGCTGCCATGGCTGGCGTTAGTGGCATCTAAAGCGCAGGCGGCAGGCTCGAATTGCTCCAAATCTATGTTCTTCTTGCTGCTTGTTTCCTGTCTTAATGCGTTAAGCGCAAATCAACTTTCCATTATTACGGCTATAGCCGCTTTGGTAGCCGCGGCGGGTAGCGCTCCAAACAGCGCTTGTGTAGGTGTAAGGCGGTGGGTTTGGGCGCTTGCCCTGATCCCACCCTTTTTAGTTTTGCAGGTTACGCCTCTACCGCCTTTTCCGGATTACCCTCCTCTGGCTCACGTTGTGTCTTTGACTGGGGTGCGTGGATGGGTTCGTCCTTTGGTAGGAGACCAGACCTTTCCAATTGATGTAATTGATCAGATCTTTATTAAATCTGCTTACAGAACTTTGTGTTTGCTCCTGTTTCTAGCGTTCTTGGTAGTAGTGATACGGAGCGCTCTGGAGTCTCGTGGTGATTGTGCGTCTAACTCCAGGGCCACATTTTTCCTTAGGGCCGGGGCTGTTACTGTGGTTTTAGTAGCCTTGGATGTGCTGGTTCCCCAAACTATAAGCGTTGCGGCTCCACTTGCCACTATAAACCGGCTCTCCCCGGCTCTCTTTCAACTGCCGCTTGTTCCGGTGGTGCTGGCGCTTTCGCTGTTTTTTGCCGTTAGTTACGTGCAGCTTAGCCGCAATATGGTGCTTCTGGTTATGATTTTTTTGTCTGTGGGTTTTCTTTCCTATGATGCCAAGGCGCCGGAAGGATATGTGTGGCGGATGGGGTTTTTACAGAAAAAAAACGCGTTAAGTGCTTGGCAAGATCGGAGAGCTGCGCGGTACAAGCATATTTTGCTTTCACCTTCATACAGTCTTATAAATAGTTATGGAGTTTCGTTACTTGATGATCAGGCGATTTTTACAGCGCCAGTTTTTAGGGATATAGATTTTGACGGCGTAATATTTTCGGATTCAAATGGTGCCAGAGGAGGAGATCTTTTTAGGCTTCAGCCGGAGAATGAAGGTAAGCGCTGGATAGCTCATCATGGTGGTCAAAGAGGGGATGAGTGGTTGCATGTTTATTTTCCAAAGCTTCTTAAGATTCGGGGCGTCGAGCTTTTTACTGGAGAGTTTAAGGCTGATTTTCCGAGAGGGGTGGAAGTTCTAATAAGTCGCAGCTGCGTTGCTGAAGTCGATGATTTCGGAAGTTATGATCAGATTCTAGATATGCCAATATGGCAGGGATCGGTCCAATTTTCTGCAAAGGGTTATCCTTATTATGGCGCTCAGGCTGAGGTGAAGTTGATTTTTCCGGCACCCGTTGAGACGCGCTGTTTGCTTATTAAGCAAACCGGCCACTCGCCATACTACGAATGGTCCCTAACAGGATTTCGGTTGCTGTATTAAAGCAGGAAAGCAGGAAAAAAAGGTGCCCCCCTACTTTTGGAAAAAGCAGGGAAAAAAGGTGCCCCCCTACTTTTTGGAAAGGTTTGGAAAGGTGCCCCCCTACTTTTTGGGAAAAGGTGCCCCCCTACTTTCTCCAGAGAAAGTAAAAATGTAGCGCCACTTCACCAGACCCCACCCAACTGAGGGGGCTTACGCGTAGGGAGGGGAAGCCGTTTGCCTCTGGGAAACCCGTACATGGAGAAAGTTCACAAATTTTTGTTTTTGGCCTTAATAATATCGCAGGGTTACCTTTACTTTCTCCAGAGAAAGTAAATCTCCTACTTTTTATCCAAAGGTTCCAAAGGTGCCCCCCTACTTTTTCTCCAAAGGTGCCCCCCTACTTTCTCCAGAGAAAGTAAAAATGTAGCGCCGCTTCACTCGCCCCACCCAACTGAGGGGGCTTATGCGTAGGGCGGGGAAGCCGCTTGCCTCTGGGAAACCCGTACATGGAGGATGCTCACAAATTTTCGTTTTTGGCCTTAATAATATCGCAGGGTTACCTTTACTTTCTCCAGAGAAAGTAAATTTCCTGCTTTGGTGCTAAGAGGGGCAAGACTTGTTGCCTAAAAAAGGCTGTAAGGGGGAGAAAATTTCGTGCCATAAGTTAGCGCCGAATCATTAAGTTATTTATTTCAGGTCCGATTTTAGAATTAGCGCCTGGGGTGCAGTGTATACCCGAAGGAGTGGCGCACGGAGTCCCTTACAAGGATGGCGATAACAATCGGTTCAAATATCTCTTCACTTAGAACGCAGCGCGCATTGGGGCAAAGCGGCTCTTCGCTTTCAAGAACTTTCGAGCGTCTTTCATCCGGACAGAGAATAAACAAAGCATCAGATGATAGTGCTGGGCTAAGCATCGTTTCAAA
>JAAYZI010000254.1 GCA_012514925.1 Deltaproteobacteria bacterium
CATATAAAACGTAAGGTCATCCAATCTGGTACGACCTAATATTGGCCTTGTCGCATATGCATATCTCGCGCAAAGGATTGGCAAATTAAACTAGTATGCTACGTGCGAGATATGTATATGTGACAAGGTTTAATAAAAGCCCAGGTTAGCAGAGCCTTTCTGGTGATGGCTGGCGGTAACGCGGAATCAACTTCACTTTCTCCAGAGAAAGTAATATTCGTGCAAACGTATCCAGTATCCGCTTACATAAATATTAAATTAAGCGATTACACTGTGTTATCAGTGCGATTATCATAAAAAAAGATCAAAGTACCCAGGCTAGGTCCAGTCCATCTTAGGCGATAAGCCAAAAACTAATTGGTCCATTCTGATAATCAAACTTTCAAGCCACTCTGCGCCATTTGGATCTTCAGTCAGGGCGACGGCTATGTACTTCCTGCCGTTACGTTCCACAATCGCGCTGTCAGAATGAAAATTTCCCCAGCTTCCCCCCTTTCGGTACAACCGCACGGCCCGATGACGCGAACGTAGTCCGCGTACAAATTTATGGTGCAAGGCAGGGTAGGCCAGAACTTCCTTCATCAGCGCAGTAAGCGGTGGTGATAGAAGCGCTCCAGTTTCCAACAGATAATAGAAACGCGCTACTGACATAGCGCTAGCGGCGTGAGAGAGCTGCCTAAGAGGCTCTCTCATCCAAGCTTCCCCTCTCCCGTACTCTTTCCCGACCCAAAGCCCGCCGCCTTGGTCAACCCGGTAAAACCCATAGGCCGGAGAGCTAAGTAGAGACGCAATGTATTGAGGCCCGACCATATGAAACAGCTCGCTGGCCGCTTCATTGGAGGAGAAACGGATCATCCGGATCGCTAGAGCTCTGGTGCCGGAATCCCACTCTAAAGTGCCCTGCTCCACGCGTTTAAGCAACCCGAACAAAATCGCTATCTTCGGGAGGCTAGCGGCATACATCATGTAGTTCTGGTTTATGCCTGCCGCGCGCGGCCTTGCAAGATCGGTGATATCAACCAGCTCGATGCTTAGCCGCTGTTGATCTGCCGCTTCCTTCAAGCTCAGCTCCTGCATGGCCAAGTCAAGCCCATTTTGCAGTGCACTGTCTTGGCACTCTTCGAGTTGCGGAAAGCTCGTGGAAGCTTCAGGCGGCTTTCTGAAAGAACACCCCGAAAGCAGCAGCGCCAGCCCTAAGGCACCTAAGCTCCCCCGCAAGTAAACTTTTAAAACACTAAAAACCACCGACGCACGCATATCTCACCTAACACCAGCGACCACAGAGCCCAATAGCTCCAAAATAAGCAGTGCAGCTGTTGCACCGTTGGAAACTAACAAGTAAAAAGGGTTTCTGCTTTACGCTAAGATATGATGAAGCTTCAACGTCAGAACCAAAACAGTCAAGAGCCTCGTTTTCAGGGACACACGTTCTTGGAGTCGCTGCTCTTCTCGACTCTTTTTTTTCTAATAATAACAGCTTATTATCAGGTAAAGCCAGCAAGCAGGGCCCTGTTTATAACGTTTGTTGGCAGCGAGAATCTGCCCTATACATGGATCTTATCAGCATCCGTGTGGATCATGCTCCTGCCATTATTCTCCTGGCGCGCCAAACGTGACGCCCCGCACAAGATAGTGATTAGCTCCACCTTGTGCATTGCCGGATTAATCACCCTGTTTTGGCTGCTTTTACAAACTCCCACCCCCTTACGCGTGATTAGCTTTTACGTATTGGTCGATGTTTACGGAGTGATCTTGGTCGAGCAATTTTGGGGGTTTGTAGGCAGCAGGTATCATACCTCAGAAGGCAAGCGCTGGTATGGAGTAATTGGCAGTGGCGGACTAGTCGGGGGCATTTGTGGCAGCGCACTTGCCTCACTCCTGTTAAAGAGAAAAGACGTGCAAACTATAGATTTGCTGCCGGTAGCGATTTTTTTTCTCCTCCTGTTAGCTGTCCTGACTTGGATCTTGACGTTTAAACATAAATTTACAGTGGTTCAATCTGGCCAAGATCGCACTATCCCGCATCTGCAGCAGCGCCTCTCCCGTCCTGGCCGCAGGTATGTGGTCCTAATCGCGCTGCTGCTTTTAATGTCTCAATTGGTGCAACCCATAATCGAATTTCAATTGATGAGCGTACTGCAGCAGGTCCGGGACGATCTAAAAGCTCGTACGGAGTATCTGTCGTTTTTGTTTTTACTTACCAGCTTGCTAGCCTTGATAGTCAACCTGACGATTACCCCACTCTTTCACCGCTACTTAGGCACCATTGCCAGTTTGGCGGTACAGCCGCTGTTGATCATTTGCGGCGCTCTCACTTTCATCGGCACAACTACCCTTACAAGTGGCACGATCTTAAAAGTTTTGGACCGCGGACTTTCTTATTCAATCACGCGCGCCTCCAAAGAATTGCTCTACCTGCCACTTGTACCGGCTGTTATTTATCGCATCAAATCCTGGGTCGACATGTTCGGCTACCGCTTATTCGAAGTATTCGCCTCTGTGCTGATCTTGGGTATAAAGCGGTGGGTACCTAACCAGGCTGTGCCAGTCGAGCTTTCCTGGGTCGTGATAGCATTGGCGCTACTGTGGTTGGGGGTGATCGCTCTGGTTCGCCCTCGCTACGATCATTTGATCCAAAAGTCAGAAGCGCTTTTAGTAGAAAACGGCACCCCGGCTGGTTAGCCTTAAGGGAAAACTGGTACGCCGGGAGGGACTCGAACCCACGACCCGAAGATTAAGAGTCTTCTGCTCTACCAACTGAGCTACCGGCGCACACAACACAAAAAGTGCCCTCGAGGAACAGTAATTTATCTGAAGATTAATCTGATAGCAACAAGACTGGGCTAAGATGCACCAGCGGGATATGCGTATATGACAAAGTTTAATGAAAGCTTCGATTAACCAGGACGGTGCCCGCCACATTGGATTTAGATGCCGACTAGTATGGCTAAGACCACCGTCATAGGCGTCATCTCCAACCTTAACATTGCCCTCATCCCAAAGCCTCGCACTTGTCTAGCGCCGCCTAACCCAGCCGCAAATTTAAAGGTGAATTATAACAGCTAGTTATCTGCGAACTTCCACCCCTGAAACATCATATAGAAAAATACTCAAGTCTTCATGAAAACTACCGATAGTATAAGTGTGTGAAGGTAATTTAGGAGACCACTTTTTAGGGGCACCTTAATTAATTCCCCAAAATAAAGTGGAGGAAAAAATGGATGTGAATGTAAAGGATACTCAACTCAACAAGGAAGTTGCAAAAGCGGCCGTTCCAATCTCACGACCCCCCCGGCAACGGGAAATCAGGGCGCTTTCAATCTCACCAGTCTCCGTTCCGGTTGACACCACGACGCTTACGGTCAAACCACGCGCCAAAAGCGACGAACAGCGTGAGATGCGCGCGCGTATCAACGACGTCATCAGCACGATTAACGTTGCTGCGGAAGCAACCTCAGAGATTCAAAACCTGGTGAAAAGCATTGAAGGCATCACGACTCAGGCCGGTAACGAGCAAATCTCCGATGAACGGCGGGCCGTCTTAGAAAAAGAAGCTCGCGGCTTGGTGGATGAGATAAAAAAGCGAGCTAGCCTACCGATGCGGGTCGGCAGCAACGACGAATCTCAGGTGCGTTTAGAAATTGAGCAGACTCTTGGGAAAACCTTGGAAGCGCTGTTTCCTGAAGGAGCCGATAACGCCTTCGGAATTGAAGCAGTTTCCTTCACTCCCAAAGAGAATATCATCAGCGTTAGGACCTCGATAGAAGTTGCTCAGCGGCGTTTACAAGAACTAGCACTAGCCATCGATAACGCCAAAGCGGAGGTGAAAGCAACCATTGATACATTTGAAGTAGCCTCCCAGAACACCGAGGCCAGTGACGCCTCTATCCGTGACGTAGATGCCGCTCTAAAACTCGCCGCGCAGACTAAAAGCACGATTGGCACGAATCCAGAATCAGCCCTGGGTTCCGTCGGACAGATTGACAAATCCGCAGCCAATTTGCTGGGAAGCTAGGTATAAAGCGGAGGTCACAACTAGCTTGTTCAAATGCGACCGGATTGATTTATCCGGCTCAAAGCCTCTATACTCAGACGCATGTTTGATGCGCTTCACGACAAACTGAACAATGCTTTTAAAAAGATCCTCGGCCGCGGAGTTGTAGGCGAACGGGACTTAGAAGAAACCCTTAAAGCTGTGCGCTTGGCGCTACTTGAAGCTGATGTCAATTTTAAGGTCGCCAAAGAATTTTGTGCGCGCATTTCTGAGAAGGCCCTTGGCGCCGAAGTGCAAAAAAGCCTGACCCCGGACCAGCAAATCATCAAGCTGGTGCATCAACAGTTAATTGAGGTTATGGGCGGGCAGGCGGCTGAACTTAACCTTAAGGTTGCCCCACCGTGTGTTATCATGCTGGCGGGCCTCCAGGGCTGCGGCAAGACCACCACCGCTGCCAAGCTGGCGCGCCTCCTGAAACAGCAGTTTAAACGCACTCCGCTGCTTGTACCAGCGGATATTTACCGCCCCGCTGCTATCGACCAGTTAAAAAAATTGGGCAAGCAGCTTGAAATTTCCGTGTATGACACAGATCCAACCCTGTCACCGGTTGAGACAGCCAAATCTGCCGTATCTTACGCAAACAATCACGGCTTTGACTGCGTTATTTTGGATACCGCCGGTCGTTTGCAAATTGACGATGGCATGATGCAGGAACTTGTGAATATCCAAGCAAGCGTGCAACCGCATGAAATCTTGCTTGTGGCAGACGCTATGACCGGCCAGCAGGCAGTCAATATCGCCCAGGGATTTTCGGCGGTCCTACGTATCGACGGCCTAATCCTCACCAAACTGGACGGCGATGCCCGAGGCGGGGCTGCGCTCTCGATGCGCGCCGTAACCGGCAAACCCATCAAAATGGTAGGCGTCGGTGAGAAGCTGGATGCCTTGGAGGTTTTTCATCCGGAGCGTATGGCCTCCCGGATTTTGGGCATGGGGGACGTGCTGGGCTTGATTGAAAAGGCCACCCAAGCCGTAAGCTTAGAGGAATCCCTGGAGCTGCAAAAGAAGATTAAAAAAGACCAACTGACCCTCGAGGATTTCCTCGGACAGCTGCGCATGGTTAAACGCATGGGCAACTTGGGATCCTTGATGTCAATGATCCCAGGGCTGGGCAAGATGGTAAAGAAGCTAAATGAAGAAGATGCAGAAAGAGAGATGCGCCGCGTTGAGGCCATAATTCTCTCAATGACTCCGGCGGAACGAAGGAACCACACCATTCTTAATGGCAGCCGCAGACGCCGCATCGCAAAAGGGTCAGGTGTTTCGATTGAAGCCATAAACTCCCTAATTAAGCAGTTTGTTGAGACGAGAAAAATTATGGGCAAACTGAGCAAAATGGGTATGGGAGGGCTAATGGAAGGTCTGATGGGTGGCCGGGGACTTGGCCGGGGAGCACTGCGTTAACACCCCGTATCTTTCACTACCGGCTAGCTCGAAGTAGGCGCTGCTTTACAAGCCTGAGTTGACGCCTAAGTTTCTGGTTGCGTTGAACTAACCGCTCAGTTTGGTTTATGCACTGGCTCTTACAAATTTCAGCACAGTGAGCGTACGGGCGGCACATATCTTCATAGGCTGCGGCGCAAGCCCCTTGATTATAAGGGGCTGGAACGGTGCCGTCCGCCTTGCACGGGAAAACTGCCGCACAAACTACTTCATCCTGGTCCGCCCTAACCACGGAAGGAGCAAAGAAGCTAACAGCACCCAAAAACGCAAAAACTACTGATAATATTGCTACTTTCATAACCCTCAAAGCTCACTAGATCCTCTAACGCCACACAGCATTCACTAATCTGCCTAATCCGCCCTCTTGCCTCACTTTAACTCACTCTACCTCGAAGACCAAGGCCTGTTACTGTATACGTTCCTCCATCGCCTCCCGGATTGATCGCACGTCCGCATGGGCGTCGAGATCGAGGAGCTGGAGGGTGAAATTGACCGGGTCCCCCCGGTGGGGCGCGTGGCCGTCAGTATCTGCCCCTCGCGGAGGCCCTGCGTTTCCATTATCCCCTCACTCCTCACCATGTTTCAGTCGTCACCCTCTCCCCCTTGCAGTTCCCGTTCAATCTGCTCGATGCTGGGCAGGTTGGTC
>JAAYZI010000255.1 GCA_012514925.1 Deltaproteobacteria bacterium
GTAGTTTTTGAATAGGTGCCTGTGCGGGCCCGAGAATCGCGATTGGAAGTTTGTGGGTTGCGATCAGATCCGCAATGCGAGCGCGCAGATCTCTTAAAACTTCAAGTCCTGTGGTGGCGTCGGTGGCACCGGCTATGATTCTCAAAATACGAGTAAAGGGAGGGTAGTGTAGCAAATTGCGGTTGGCCAGTTCTTGCTTGGCAAAGCCTGGGAAGTCTTTTTCGACAGTTTTGAGTAAGCTGGGATGTAAAGGGACCCTGGTTTGTAAAATCACTTGTCCGGGAGCGGAGCTCCTCCCCGCGCGGCCTGAGGCCTGCGTAAGGAGCTGAAAGACACGTTCCGCCGCTCGAAAATCAGGCAAATGCAGCCCTACATCGCAATCAACTACGCCTACCAGGGTTACACCCGGCAGGTCGTGGCCTTTGGCGATCATTTGGGTTCCGACCAAAATATCGGTCTCCTTGTTCCGTACTTTTTCCAGAATGGCGTTTAGCTTCGCTGTATTTGCGGCCACGTCACTATCTAAGCGGTCGATGCGGGCAGTGGGAAAAAGTTTATATAGCTCTTCATAGACCTTTTCGGTTCCGGCGCCGCGATGGATTAACTTTCCGGGTAGCGCCGCGCCTTCATTTTCTTTGGGGGCGGGTAGTGCGTGGGAAGCGTCGTCGCAGTGCGGGCAATGTTTAAAAGGCACGGTCTGGTAATCGCAGTAGTGGCACCTAAGCAAGTTTTCTTTTTTATGGAATGTTAAAGTGACGGTGCAGTTTGGGCATTCCAACACTTTTTGGCAGGTATCGCACTGTAGATAACTGGCGAAGCCGCGGCGGTTGTAGAGGATAAACGCCTGTTCGTTGCTTTTAAGAGTTTCTTCCAAAGCTTCATGCAGCTCATGGGAAAGATTACGGGACTTCATCTCCCAGGGTTTTTGCTGGTTTAAGTCGACAATTTTAATTTTTACCTGGGAGGCGCTGCTATGCCTAAGCGGCAGGGTCAGATAGTGGTATTTTTTGCGCAGGGCGTTGTAAAAGCTCTCCAAGGATGGTGTAGCAGAGCCAAGTACGACCGGACAATTTGAAAGTTTTCCCCGTACCACTGCCAGGTCTCGGGCGTGATAGCGTAAGCTGTCCGATTGTTTGTAAGAGCTATCGTGCTCTTCATCCACGATAATTACTCCTACATTAGAGATTGGTGCAAAGATGCCGCTGCGCGCGCCGATTGCAATTTGGCAGCGTCCGTCTAGCAGCGTTTGCCATGCCAACCAGCGATCCCGTTTGCTGAGAGCGCTGTGTAAGACCGCGAGCGGCACTCCCAAACGCGCTGCAAAGCGATCAATTAACTGCGGAGTAAGCGCTATTTCGGGAACAATAATCAGCGCTCCCCGGCCTTGCCGCTGCGCCAGCTGCACGGCTTCGATATAAACTTCGGTTTTGCCGCTGCCGGTGACACCGTGCAATAGGAGCGTTTCAAACCTGTTCTCCATAACGGCGTCCTTGATGCGTTGGTAAGCTTCTTGTTGAGCCGTGTTTAATGCAACCTTGCGTTTGGCCCAGTCTGGGATTGGTGTGTTTTTGGGCGTTTCTTTCTTCGGCAGAGCGTGGATATCTATCAAGCCGCTATCGTGCAGGCGCCTCAGCGCTTGCGCCGCACCGTGACTTGTTTTTGAAAGTTCCTGGTATGATATGCTTCCCTTATGAAGTTTAAGCCGTTTAATCAGTTTGGCTTGCACAGGCCCAAAATTTTTCTGGTGGTCTTTTTCTAAGAGCGTGACAAAGCGTTCGTATTGGACCGACGCGGCCGAAGGCACTGCCGTATCGATCACGATGGATAGTGGCTGGCAATAGTAGTCGGCGATCCACGAGAAGAAAGGCAGTTGGGAGGGTAAGAAAGCGGCGAAGCACTTCTCTGAGAATGTAACGGTTTTGAGGTCGATGCCGTCTAGCAGTTTGCGGCGTTCGGGTGTGAGGGTGGTTCTGGCAACGACGTATCCGATTGCTCTCCTGCGGCCGAAGGGGACTTCGACACTATAACCTACCTCGATATCGGCGGAGCTTTCCGCTTCAAGGCGGTAGGTGTAGGTTCCTGGCAGAGGGGGAATTACTATTTCAGCTAACGGGTCCATAAAGATTTAAACCATAGCGGATCGTAGGGGGTCGTTCCTACCTGTTTGCTCTACAGAGATCCTAAAAACAAGTAGGCAAGGGCAGGTAAAGGGATTTTAACAGAACGCCGTTTGCGCGGCGAGAGGAGATTGCGTATCCGTAAACAGTTACAAGATTGCTATTTGGCAAAGGAGTAGGGACTGTGTACAAATAAGGCATTAAGTTTCGCCGCTTTCTTTCGATAGGGGGTGCTTCGTTAGGAGTGCTTCGATAGGAATGTTTTGATGGAAGTGTGATTTTCGATGAGACTGGCCAGTTTATTCAGGACTCATGAGCCGCTTATCGCCGTTGATATCGGTCTTAGTGGAGTCAAGCTGATTGAGCTTGATACTAGAGGCTCAGCGCCGGAGCTTATCAATTTAGGTTCGGCGTCTTTACCGTCTGAGGTGTTTCATAACAATCTTATTGCCAAGCCTGAGATCGTGGCAGAGAAACTCAGCGCGTTGTTGGAGGCTAACAGTATCAGTGATCGACGTACTGTCACCGCGGTGCCTGCGCCAGCTGTCTTCACGAAGAAGGTGAGGATGCCCAAAATGACGGCGGCTGAGTTGGCAGCCAATATTCAGCTTGAAGTTGGTAATTTCATTCCGCATAAGATCGATGCGGTTAAGATCGATTTTCATGTGATCGGAGATGCCGGTAAGAACCAGCTTGATGTTTTGGTTGTCGCGGTTAAAGACGAAGTCGTTGATAGTTACGTGCAAGCGTTGGCGATGGCTGGTTTGGAAGTGGCAGTGGTCGACGTGGATTATTTCGCCGTGCAGAATTGCTTTGAGCTCGGTTATCCCGAATTAAAGGATCGCATTGTCGCTTTGATCGATATCGGAGCGCGTTATTCTGGCGTTAACATCTGCCGGGGAGGGCACTCTCTGTTTACCGGAGATGTTCCCTTGGGGGGGCGAGTGTTTACTGAGTTTCTCGTAGAAAATTTAGGAGTCTCCTTTGAGCAGGCGGAGGAGATGAAGCGGCAAGCAGGAAAGCCCGAGCATCAAAAAGTGGCGGGGCTGTTGGCGCAGAAAATTGAAAGCGTGGCCGTCGAGTTTAATCGTCAACTAAGCTTGTTTTGGAACGCATCCGGCGTGGAAGATGGACTCGACTACATTATGCTAAGCGGCGGCAGTTCAGCCTTGCCGGGTTTACAGAGCGCTTTACAGCAAAAAACAGGGATTGAATGTCAGATCTTAAATGCGTTTCGGGGAGTTGAATGTGGCGCCAGTTTTGATCCTGAGCATTTGGCAGACTTAAAGGCTCAGTCTGCAGTGGCTGTGGGTTTGGGACTGAGGCAGATTGGGGATAAAGGAGCCGCAGAATATGAATAGTTTTTGCGGCGGTGGTTATTCCGGAGTGCAGGCATGATCAAGATTAATTTGCTTGGAACGGGTGTGCAGAGCCACACTTCCGGAAAAATTTGGATTATAGGTTATGTCGCTTCGTTAGTGTTGTTGTGTGGTGTGTTCTTTTGGATTCACAGTGATGTCACCCAACGCGCGAACATTTTGAAGTCCCAGTCTGAGGAGTTGCAGTTGTCTTTGGATGCCCTCAAGGTCAAGACTAAAGAAGTCAACGAGCTGAAGGTCAAGCGCGACTTACTTAACGATAAGCTCGCGATTATCGCCCGCCTCAGAAAAAGCAAAATGGGGCCAGTACGCGTTATGGACGACATTAACAGAGCTTTGCCGGAGGGGGTTTGGCTGCGCGAGATTGACGAAAAGGCAGATGGAATGCACATAAAAGGCCGTGCTCTAGGAGATCAGGAAATTGTGGTTTTTCTGGAGAATTTGAAGCGGTCGCGGTATTTCCGGACGGTCGACTTGATTGAAACTAAGCAGATGTATTACGCCAAGAGCAGCGGCCAGGTGCAGGCTGCTCCGGATTCTCAAAGGCTGCGTTCAGGCAATCGCGTGACCAAAGAGCCTTCGATGAAGGGTGGTGGGCGCACAGCCACTCGGGGAAAGTGGTCAGTTGTCGGAGGCGGAGGGGAATCGCGTTCCCGGGATAAAATCGTGGATGAATTCAACATTAAGATTAAAGAATTTGTAGTAAATGCGCGCGTAGACTATGCCGGGAAGATGCAGCAGCCGGGGAGTGAAACCAGCCACGAGGGAGAATGACCATGCATCCGGTAATAGAGAATTTTTTGGAACGTCCAGCCAGTCACAAGATCGCTTTTTGGGTCTTCAGTGTGGTCTTTATCTCTTTTGTTTTTTGGCAGTATTTTTTTAAAGGCTCGTGGGAAGAGTGGGAGAAGCTGCAAGAGAAGGTTGAAAACCTTAACGTCCAGATTCAAGAGCAACAGCGCATCGCCCGAGACTTGCCTAAATTTCGGGAAGAAACCGCCGCTTTGGACAAGAAGTTGGCAGCGCTTTTGCGTGAACTTCCCGACAAGAAAGAGATCGAGAGTTTATTAAAATCTGTTTCTGTATTGGCGGTTGATACGGGGCTGGAGGTGATTAAGTTTGCGCCTCAGAAGGAGATCCATCGTGGTTTTTACGCGGAACTTCCTGTCTCTATTGAGTTAAGAGGAACTTTCCATCAGCTAGCGACTTTTTTCGACGAGGTTGGTCATTTGGCGCGCGTAGTAAACATACGTGACGTTATGATTACGATTGAAATGGAAGGGGCGCGGGAGGTTTTGATTCGTTCCAAGTGCACCGCGATTACTTTTAGGTATTTGGACGAGAGCGAGCGGACTGATAATAAAGAGCAGCCAGACCAGAGTAAGAAGCGGCGACGTGGCCGGGCGGCTTCTTCCAAATGAGTATCCGGCTTATGGCTCCTGTGTGAGGAGCTGAAACTCCACGGAATCTGCTTATGACTAGATTTAAGGGCTTATTGTCGATAACGTTTATTGCGTCGGCAGCGCTTTGCTTTTTTTGGTTTGGCGCTGTATCGCAGCCGGGGCCGTTCCGGCGAGTTGTTTTTGTAACCATAGACACTTTGCGGGCCGACCACCTCCAAAGTTACGGCTACCCCAGGCCCACCAGCCCCTTTTTGGCCGAACTCGCCGACAAGGGATATCTTTTTACCAACGCTTATTCGGCATCTTCTCACACCGCTCCATCACATGCTTCGATGTTTACCGGAGTTTTCCCTTTCCAGCATGGGGTTTTGTCCAACGGGCAGCTTTTAAGCCCCGAGGTATTCACGGTGGCCAAAGCCTTCAAGGATCGAGGTTACCTAACCGCCGAGTTTTCGTCGGTGAGTTTTATGGAGAATTTGTTCGGCTTTGATGTGTTGGGCCATAAAGTTGGCGCAAAGGATCGTCCTTCGTCTAAGAAGAAACGCGGGAAGCGCAAACGTTTTTATAGACCTGCGGATAGGCAGGTGAATCTCGTTAAGAATTGGCTGAGAAGGATAAGTTCTTCTGATAATTTTTTTCTTTGGCTCCATTTCTATGATGTCCATCAGTGGGATGAAAAATCTAAGATGGCGCCGGAGTATGCGGCTAAATTCGCCGCATCGCACCAAGATGAGCTGCTGGAGTTCTTGAAAGAGCGGCATGGCTTGCCTGCGCAGGTAGCCGCCGATAGAGAGCGAGTTCTGCGCATGGTGAATAATTATGACGGCTTGCTGCTTTTTGTGGACGAGCAGTTACGACGGCTCTATCGATTTATGGATGAGGCGGGTCTTAATCGCGAGGCGCTTTGGATCATAACGTCAGATCATGGCGAGGGTCTTGGGAACCACAATTATGATGGGCACGGAGAAAAAATTTACAAAGAACAGCTACATGTGCCGCTCATTATTCATCGCCCCGGAGGGCAAGAGCATAAAGTTTTCCACGAACTAGTTAGGACTGTGGACCTCTTTCCTACGCTCGTGTCTCTATCTGGTTACAGCCTGCCGGAGGTAAAAGATCCGGCGATACAGGGAGTCTCTCTGCATAAACTGATTGAGTCCCCCACTCGTAACGCTTGGCCGGTGGTGTATTCGTTTGCGCAGCGTCGCCCTAAAGGCTTCGAGAGTTATCGGAGAGATTGGGAAGACGGCGACCATTATGCTCTTCAGGATCGAAATTTCAAGTATATTTTCCATTCAGAATCTGAAGATGAGTTCTTCGATATAAACAAAGATCCGTTTGAGCTGAACAATTTGATTGGAACCGAACATGCATCGCATTCGGCCGAGATGTTGGCAAAGTTAAAAGAGGTATTGCAGCTGCCGCGCGTGGATGGAGGTTTTCAGAGTCCCAGTCTGAGCACAGAAACGTTAAAGGAGCTGCAAGCTCTGGGATATCTATAAGATTAAGTTACCTGCATAATATAAAACACCGTTCCCTTATTGCGCTGTAGGCCAAATTTACGTGGGTTTTTCGAAGAGAAGGCCCCCGGAAGATCCTCTAAGGAGTATAGGGATCACCATGGCCCGTTGAGATCGCGCCTGGGGATTTCGTTTGTAATTAACCGTTATACCAAAATTTTTCAAAAAAACCTGATTGACAGCATGACTTGATTTGCATATTTCAATTTTAGGACTGGCAAACTTTATAGCGACGCTGCTCTTGATGCGGTCTTTTTTGAAACGATTGCCTGTGGATGCTCCGGTTATTTTTGGATATTGCGTGGATTAGTAGCCGGTGCATAGACTGAGCAATCGTCCTATGCATGCTTTTTTTTGTAGATGAAAAAGGTCGGCGTTAGGGTGAGCATCGGGAGCTTGTTAGGTCGTGATGCTCCGGCTGGTTTTTTTTGGGGTATTTTAGCAGCTTCGGAAACGCGCCTCTGTGGATGTCTGAGTGGATATTTGAGTAGGCGTTTGATTTTCCGAAGGGGTGAAAGTTTATTAAGTTAGTTAGAGGGAGAACCCTTATGAAAGGTAACGCAAGCCTCAAGCGGGTAGGCAGTTTGTCTTGTGCGATTTTGTTTTTAGTCGGACTTTTGGCCTGCAGTGGAGCCGCTCCGAAATTTTCGGACGATCCAGGTGTCGCGATGGAATCAAATGAGGCGGCACAGGTCGGCAGCGTTGAAGAAGCCGTTTCCGAACGCGCTTTGCTGGAGGCATCTGAAGGTTCGGTCGGGTTACGGCTCATAGAGGGCGACTCCTTTGATCGTGTGGTGATTCAGACGCCGCACGTGTCTCCAGAATTCAAAGTGAGTCGTCTTGAAGCGCCTGATCGCGTGGTCATCGATCTAACCAACCATCCCAACCGCTCCAACCGCGCTATTGATGCCTCTGGCGCCAAGTATGTTAAGGCGGTGAGGTTGGGCGATCATGGGAGCGTTGGTCGAGTTGTGCTTGATTTGCAGGAGGGGTCCGAGGTCTCGTACCGAGTAGACGCGGAGGGCGAGAGCCTCGCAGTTACGTTGGCTCCCACTCCAGAGGTTCTTGAGGCTGCGAACCTACAGGCCAACGCGGCGGCTCTTCCAGCCGCGCCAGCAGCGGCTCCACCAGCTGACGATTCTCACCCGATAGAAGAGGTAGAGCTTGCTCTTCCAGCTAGCGATTCTTCTCCGGTAGAGGCGACAGAGGTTGCGGCCGTGCCGACTAGTGACGCCGCTAAATCAGCGTTGGTCGGACTACGCATCGAGTCCAGAGGGCAGGGCAGCAACGCGCTGGTAGCCGAGATGGAGTCTGCCGGATTTTACACGTTTAAGAGGAGCGCCCAGTCAGAGTACGTTTTAACGCTCGAAGACGTTCAGCTTAGCCCCGTAATAGAGAAGGCTATCGTTGCCCCTCAGGGCAGCGGGAGCATTCGGGCGGCGCGTCCGATTGCGGATGGAGAGAACGTCGTAGTACGCATTTTCGCCTCTCCAGAGGCGCTACTTCGCGTCCAGACCAGCGGTAGCAAAGTTATCGTCGGTGCGCGTAATGACGTTGCAAGTTCGGATGAAAGCTCCGATATGATGGCTCAGGCGGATCTTGGCGCTATTGAATCAGCCGGGCAGTCTGCGGGGGGAGAAAAAACGGAGGCAGCTGCGTCGACGAAAGAGGAGGATGATCTAGCGCGTAGTTTAGGGATTGATTCGGAATTTACAGGTCGGCTTATTTCGCTCGACTTGCAAGACACCGACATCGATAACGCCCTCAGAATTATCGCCGAAGTTTCCAACCTAAATATCATCGCTAGTCAAGATGTGGCCGGGAAGGTCACCTTGCGTTTGATCGATGTGCCGTGGGATCAAGCGTTGGACGTTATTTTAAAGACTAACGGTCTTGATAAAGTTCAAGAGGGTAATGTTATTCGTATCGCGCCGGTGGACAAGCTGCGGGCGGAGAGGGAGGCTCTTAAGGAAGCGCAAACTGCCGCTGAAGATTTGGAGCCCCTCAAAGTAAAGTACATCCGCGTAAGCTACGCTAAGGCTTCCGCCATGCAGCCGCTCGTTGATACCGTGCTCACGGAGAGAGGTACCGTGGCTTACGATGAGCGGAGCAATCAGCTCATCATTAAGGATATCAAGCGCGGATTGGATGACGTTACTGCTCTCATCGAGAAGTTGGATTTGCGCACGCCTCAAGTCCTCATAGAGACTCAGATCGTAGAGGCTACCCGCGGATTCGTGCGAGAGCTTGGCTCTGAATTGGGATTTTGGTTCCTGCGCACACCGGAGACGGGTAATGCGTTTGGGGGAAATTTCCCGAACAGTATGGCGATTGGCGGTTCAGCGGCGACTGGCGAAAATAATGCGTCGGTTACCCCTACCGGTTCGTTTTTCCCAACTGCTGACCAGTCTTCCGCTGTAAGCTTCCTGTTTGGTAGCGCAGACGGCACCACAGGCCTGAACCTTCGGCTGAGCGCTGCGGAGAAAGAGGGCAACATCAGAATTGTTAGCCGTCCTTCCGTCGCAGTTACTAACAACACTCCAGCCGTCATTAAGAGCGTCGAGAAGCTAAGAATCAAACTTCCCTCTGGCGGTGTCAGTGTCGCCACCGGCCAGGGAGCTAGCGCTCAGGGTGTAGGTGGGGTTGCAACTGAGGTTGTTGAAGTCGGTATTATCCTCAACGTTACGGCTCAAGCTTCTCCCGACTACTATGTTTTGCTGGATATACAAGCGAAATCCAGCACGTTGGGAGCGTTAAACGCCGGTGTTGACGATATTCCGCCTGAGATTGAACGTTCGGCTAACTCGACTGTGCTTGTAAGCAGCGGTCAGACTTTCGCAATGGGTGGGATATACCGCGTCAGCGAAAATGATCAATTCGACGGCGTACCTTTCCTTAAGGATATTCCGTTCTTTGGGCACTTCTTCCGGTCCAGCAATGTGCGGAACTCGGATGAGGAGCTGATCTTTTTCCTAACGCCGCGCATTATCGAAGGCAGCTTTGACGATGCAGCCATGAGGACGGTGTTATAAGGATATAAGGAAGGTTGAGAATTTTTTAAGGAGCGAGTTATGCGTAACTTTAATCATCGGATACTGATAACGGCGGCCTGTGTAGCGCTGGTGGCGGCAGGGTTTTTAGGGTGTGGCGATAGTAAGCGCAACAATCAAGGTGTGAGCTTTACGTTTGCGGGTTGGTTTTCTCAGCCCGGGAAAAACAACACTTTCGAGGAAGCAGTAGGCTCTACTGCGATTCCTGCTCCTATAAGTGACGCGAATCCCGAGAGTGGGGACTCCTACGGAGGTATAATCACAAGGTTCGCCGCGCTGCAGAACAACTTGACCGGTCAGATGATTCGCGCAGAGAGAGCGTATCATAGCTATTACATACCTGGAGCGTCCGTGCAGCCGCCGGATACTTCGGTAAGTGTGGCAGTAGTGCTTGGACCAGCGGATGACAACAGCGCTGGTGAGGAAGAGTGGAAGCTCCCTTTTGACGCCGACACTACGTTGCCTGGAAACGCCGATAATATATCGGACTTGGTGTTCGCTTCTGTGCCGGTGGTGACAGCGGATGTAAGGACTTTTATTAACACAAATCGGCAGTATATGCCGGAGCTTCCCTTTGTGATGGAGGTGACCACTTATATTAGCGGGGTTGCGTCTTCCGGGTACCGGTTGGAGACCAATAAGGTTCAGATCGAAGTTATCTGGACTCCAGACAACATTATCCCTCCCGCTGGTGGTAACTACACTCCAGATGAAGAAGAGGGAGCTGTAGAAGAGTAGTTGGCGGTTTGATGGGCTGGGCGCGTTTTATAAAGGTTAAATTGTCTAGGAAGGCTGAGTCTAAATAGAGAAGGTGGGTTATGTTGAATGGAAGATTAACGTGGAAAGTTCTGGTACTGGCGCTTTTGGCTGGAAGCCTGTGGGTGTTTGGCTGTAACAGCTCTGGGACTGGTGGAGGCGGGCCGGCTGACTCGGGGAGTCAGTTTGTGGCGTCTGCGGATGCAGCGGGCACCATCAGTTTGGAGGTAAAAACAAACCCGCTAGAAGTCGCCGAGACCAGCTCTTTTAGCGTTCGAGTGCGGGATCAGAATGGGAGCCCTGTAAAACAGATTAAGATTTCTTGCGATTCTGAGAGGGAGCTCGCGATCATCGAACCCACTACCGGCGTGGAGATGACCGATAGTCATGGTCATATGAGCGGTGTGGTCGGTTGTCGGGCGCCGGGAAGTTTCCAGATTGGATGCCGTCTTCCTGTTGGGGCTAATAAGCGGTCCTTTGTAAGCATACACTGTGTGGGAGATGTGCCAGCTGGATTTACCGGTTGGCCGAATGCTGCCGGTGGAACGCTTGGAGGTGGTGTAGACACGACCGGCGATGATACGGGCGGCTTTGGGGTAAACATCACTGGAATAGCTTTTATCGACCAGGGCGGCACCGATGAGTCCAATACCATTGATGTCCTTCAAGACGACTGTCCAGACGGTTCGGAGGAGCCGTTCTTTGATACACAGGTTAAGATAACGGTGGTGAACAACACTGCTGAGGATCTTGAATTCAATTCATACAGCTATGTGGTTGAAAATTACGATGGAAAAGGCTCAAGCTTTGACTCGGGCAGTTTGAACATCTCCGGCGGGGCTATTTCAGCTGCTGGTGGCGAGATCTCCTATCAGGGGCTTTTCCTACGCGCAAGCGATGGACGTAAATACTTCTACGATAAGCAGGTGATCAACACTGGGATGTACGGGTTTAAGAATGTGCGCTTCACTCTGTACGGGCGAAATAGCCTTGGCGAGGGAGTCAAGGTCTCGGGTTCAACCTCTGTAAGTTTTAACGATTACAATAATTGTCCGGAAGGAGAGGAGGAGGATCCGGAAGAGGACGATGAGGAAGCTATAGGTCCGCAGGGTGCTCCGCGGCCGCCAGCGGGTTCTCAGGGAGGAGGAGACGCGCCGCCGTTTTCCACCCGGTAATTCAGAGTTGAGGTAAGCGCTTGGGTTGGAGCGGTGACTAGGGAGACCGTTTCGACCCGAGGCTTTACGAAGAGCCTGCTATAAATGCAGGCTTTTTTTCGTGAATAAAACGAAAAGCCGTCGGGGATAGCCCGAATATTCTGCTGTGTGCCTACGCGTTAGGTCGGAAGATCCAGCGCTGTTTGTAAAATCAGATCGGTTTATAAAGAAGAGGAGTTAGGACGTGGCTGATTATGAGAGGCTTAAGAGCGTGCTGGAGGAGGATCCGGGGAACTCCGTTTTTATTGAATATGCTAAGTGTTTAATTGAGGAGCGGAGCTTTGAGAGCGCCCTAATGGTTTGTCTTAGGGGTCTGTCGAGTAATCCCAGCGCGCATGCAGGGCGGTTATTGTTGGCAAGGGTTTTTTATGAGCTTGGCCTAGTTCCGTTTGCGGTCAGGGAGGTAGAGGAGCTTTGTAGGGAGCTTCCGCACAATTTGAAATTACAGAGAGTTCTTGAGGCACTGACCTTAAATCCAGCAATTTCGAGGGATTCCGCAAGTAGCAGCCAACCGGATCAGACTTTGGCTGAGTTGGAGGTCAGCTTTGATGATTTGGAGTAGTTCCAAATAGGTAGAAACCCTTATTTGCCGCTATAGAAAGGGTAAGCTCGTGTCTGAAGAGGTGTTTTCCCCAGATCTGGAGTTAATTCGGCCTTTATGGCATATGGTAGCAGCGTAAATAAGATAGGGTAGGGGTTGGTATGAACTTGGAAGAACTGGAAAAGATAATCGCCCTTCTAAAAGATACTGATATTACAGAGCTGGAGCTCGAAAAGGAGGGGAGCGCCTTGCGGATTCGTCGGGGTAGCCACGCCCAGATTGTGCGTGCTGCTGACCACCAGAATCAGGGAGATGAGTCAGTAGGTGTGGAGCTTCCCTCTGGGGAGGGAGGCGATGAGGTGCGCTCTAAGGATGAGGAGGCAGCTGAAAGCGAACTGGTTAAAATTGAGTCGCCTATTGTAGGAACTTTCTATCGTAAGCCTTCCCCTGATTCTGAGGCATTTGTGGAGGTTGGAAGCCGGGTTAAGAAGGGAGATCGGCTATGCATTGTGGAAGCGATGAAGTTGATGAATGAAATTGAGTCAAGTCTCGATGGTACGGTTGAAAAGATCCTCCTCAAGGATGGCGAAGTTGTTGAATTTGGAGAGACGTTGTTTTTGATCCGTCCCGATAGTTAAAGTTGTTCGATCTGTCCGGTATATGTCTAAACCTCCTTTTCAAAAGATCTTGATAGCTAACCGTGGTGAGATCGCGCTTAGGATTATTCGCGCTTGCCATGAGCTTGGCATTAAGACTGTAGCAGTTCATTCGACCGCGGATGTGGAGGCTTTGCACGTTAAGTTGGCCACTCAATCGGTTTGCATTGGTCCGCCTTCTCCAAAAGATAGTTATCTTAATGTCGCCTCAATTATGGCGGCGGCGATAGCTACGCGGGTTGATGCAATTCATCCTGGTTACGGGTTCCTTAGCGAGAATGCCGCATTTGCCGAGATATGCGGCAGCTGTGGGGTGACTTTTATCGGTCCATCCGTGAGAAATATGCGCGTGATGGGCGATAAGGCACGGGCCCGGAGAGTGGCGGATAAGGTGGGGGTTCCGACTATTCCGGGTGAGAGCCGCGGCATGTTAGAGGTAGCCGACGCATTGGCGGTTGCCGAGAAGATAGGCTTTCCGGTTTTATTAAAGGCTTGTGCAGGCGGTGGTGGCCGCGGCATGAAAATTGTGAGTAAGCCTGAGGAGTTTGGGTCTATTTTTGAGACTGCTAAACGGGAAGTAGAGAGCGCTTTTGGCGATGGACATCTACTGGTCGAAAAGTATTTGCCGAATGTGCGGCATGTTGAAGTGCAGATTGCAGGTGATCGCTTTCAGAACATCATAGATCTTGGGGTTCGAGATTGCTCAATTCAGCGGCGCTATCAGAAGCTGCTTGAGGAGTCTCCCTCTCCCGGGGCTGATCCTTCGGTGATCAGCCGTTTGCAGGAGTCTGCCCTGGAGATCGCTAAGTCGGTTAATTATTCCAGCCTTGGCACGGTTGAGTTCCTTGTGGATATGGATACCAAGCAGTTTTATTTTATTGAAATGAACACCCGCTTGCAGGTTGAGCATCCCGTGACTGAGTGTGCTACGGATTCTGATGTGGTGCGGGAGCAGATTAGGATTTCTGCCGGCAAGGAGCTGTCGTTGGAGCAGAAAGATGTGCGGATTAAGGGACACACCATTGAAGTCCGTATCAACGCTGAGGATCCCTTGACTAGTATACCCTCCCCCGGAGTTATTCGAAGCTATCATCCGCCGGGAGGCCACGGAGTACGGGTCGATTCCGCGCTGTATAGTGGATACACTGTACAGCCGTACTATGATTCGTTAGTGTCTAAATTGATTGTGCGCGCCGAAGATAGGGAGGCTTGTTTACGAAAGTTGGCTGTCGCATTGGATGAGTATATAATTGAAGGCATTCATACGAATGCGGAGCTTCACCGCCGTATTATTAATCATGCTGATTTTAGGGCGGCGCGATTTAACACCAAGTTTTTGGAGAACAACAACCTTTTCGCTAAGGAAGTAGCATGCAACAGCAGCGAAACTTCTTCTACGAAGTGATGCTCTGCGGTTTAGCGGCGCTGTTTTTTGCGTCTAGTGCTTCGGCTCAGCCGGAGGCTGGGGGCCAAGCGCGAATTGAATGTCCCGTTAAGAGTTTTAACTTCGGCAAAATCATCGCAGGCGCACAGGTTGAACATGAATTTTTGCTGCGTAACGGCGGCGAGGGTGAGCTGGTCGTGCAGCGCATTGTGCCAGCGTGTGGTTGCACAACTGTGGCGCTGCCTGAGCCGATTGCCCCTGGACAAGAAGGTGTTTTGCGTGTGGCCTTCGATAGCTCGGGATTTTCAGGCGCAGTATCCAAGGTTGTGAGGGTGTTCAGCAATGATGCCACCCAGCCCCATCTGGATTTGGTGTTGGAAGGTGAGGTGTTGGCCGGCGTTTTGGTGAGTCCACCCTGGATTAGGTTTAATGAAGTGGTGCGTGGTCAGTCCGCCGGTAGGCTTCAAGATGTGCGGCTTGAAGTTCCCCCCGGGTCGCCGATTAGCTTGGGAAGGGCAAAAGTTTTTTCGCCTCATCTTTCAGTGGTTGAAGTTTCGGGTAGTGACAAAGTTAAGCATTTACAGGTCAAGCTTGGTGCGGAAGTTCCGCTAGGGGAGCTGCGTGATCGCATAACGGTTCAGTTAATTGGCGCAGAAACTTCCAGGACGGCCTTAAATGTTCCAGTATTTGTTTCTGTAGTAGATAGTTTGATTTTGGAACCACGCGTGGTTTCGTTTGGAGTTGTGCAAGGCGAAGCGCTGTTGGTGCGCGTGGCCAAGCTTCGTAGCTTGACTTCAGAGAGCGTGAAGATCGAAAAGTTCCGAATTGATCGTCCCGGTATAGAGGTAAAGATTAAGCCTGAAGATGAGGGGCGGAGCCACTTGATTCAGTTGACACTGGATCCAAGGTTGGTGGAGACCAGTATGGCGGCTACACTAGAAATTTTCACGGATCGTAAGGACCTGGAGAGGTTGACGCTCCAGGTGCATGTGGTAGTGCCCTATAGACCATAAGCAAGTGAGATGAAATTCTGGCGCAAAGCGATTTTTGGGATGATACAATTGCTGGTGTGTAGCTCCCTGGCTCGCTCTGAAAGCATTCTCATTCACCGTTTCCCGTTTGAAGTTGAGGAAATCTCGGCGGTAGATCGAAAGAACGTCAAGCTGCGTGTGTTGGGCGAGGAAATTGTGATCTCCAAAGATGAAGTTGAGCGGCAGGTATTGCGTTCTTATTTCGATCCTGAACGTGCAGGTACGCTGCCTGCTGAACAGACTCGAGGGTTTATCAAAATGGCGCTTAAGGCCAAGGATTACAGCGCGGCTAAACAAGCTTTCTTGTCTTTAGTCTTTGATCCTGGGATGAGCGAGGCAGATCTGGCGGTGTTTTTGCGCAAGTTGGCGCAGGATAAGAGGTCTTTAGTTTATTTCAAGAAAATACTCCTCTCCGCAGAAGCACTAAAATCCAAACCAGGGATACTGATAGTTCTCATGTATTATGTCGGGCTGCATGACGCTGGTTGGGTGAGGCAGCACTGTTTGCGTTATACCTATCTTTTCGGAGACAGACTTCGAAATTTTTTAGATGATAAATACTATGAGGCTGTTTCAAATGGTGACTTTACTCTAGGCGACAATATTTTAAGAACTGCGAGCGTTCTACTTGGTCCCGATGATAGCGTGGTCGAAGCTTTACATGTAATCAACGCCAGACTGAAGCGCAGCATGAGCGCCGTTACCATGGGAAATTTGGAAGGGCTGTTACCCCTTAAAGATTTAGCCGCTCATACCCCTTCCCTTCAGCGGCTCTTGCCCACGTTGATTCTGTCGGCGGTGCATCGAGAAACGGAAAAGCGGTTGCTTAAGGGCGAAAGTGACCAGGCTATCAAGATTTTGACTTTAATTGAGCCGGAGTGGGCCACATCGGAAACCTTAAGATTTTTAAAGGAAGCTTTGGACGGGTTTAAGCCTGGAGAGCACCGACCGCTGGTTGAGACTCGGGTGTACAATCTTATAGAGGCGCTTGCGCATAAAGAAAGCGCCGTCAAAGAGGCATATCTCAATTTTTTAGAGAGGCTGATACAGAACGCTTTTAGACGTGGCTCTTTTGATAATGTGAATTTCTTCATGTCGAAGCTGTTACGAGTACGTCCCGACCCTCACAGAAGTAACGACTCACTAAGGCTGGATGAGGCATTGGCACTAGCCCGCAGGGGAAGTACCGCGCAGGCGTGGAAAAAACTGAATGAAATTAAAACTGGAGTTTCTTTGATAGCCAAATTCCGGGTTTGGGCAGCCGGCATCTATATAGGGCCGTATCTTATCGCGTTTTTACTGGCGCTGCTAGCGTTGTTGATTTACGTGATGTGTAACTTATCAAAATGGGAGATTTGGTTCAGAAAAAATAGTCAAGCAGCTAGAGTCCAAACCGTAGATTCTGCCAGCGCGCATCCGAGTGAAGAGGGAACTCTCCCGTTGTTTACGAATCGGGTGCGGAGTATAGATCCGAGACGTCAAGAATATGAGGAGTTTTTGCAGAAGTTGGGGCTTCCTCCCAAGGCTAGTTTAAAGGAAATCAAAGCAGCTTATCGTAATGCCGTCAAAGCAGTGCATCCAGATCTTAAAGAAGGCGGTAGTAGCTCGCAAGACTCTGTCCGCTTTATCGAGTTTACGGGTATTTATGAGCACATTCTTGAGCTGCGAAAGGCCTTAGGGATGCGTGAGTAAAGCCGGTACGGCGCGGCGACGTCTTGATTTGAAAGATTCCGTCTTAGTGTTTAAAGCAGATCGGTTGGAACGTACGCGCAGGTCTTTGAGAGATGGCAGGTAACGTTTGGCGTTAAGGGGTAGCGGTGATGTTCTAAATTCTGCAATTCTTTTTATGGAAAGCTCTTGCAAGCGCCTTCCACTTAAGACTTCTTGGCAGAATATAGGGGTGTGGATTTGTTTTTTTGCAGAGTCTAAATGCTGACGGGCTTTGGCCGCCAGGGCTGCGCGCAGAGGGCACTGTGGAGATAGGTACTCATTTGCCAGTAGCATCCCCCAGATTGGTTGTCCTGACGCAATCATTCTAGAAATGTGGCTTAGAAGTTTTGGTGTCATTGGTGTTATCATCATGACCGGATAGAGGGCAAAACTCGGGCCGAAGCGTGCGCATTCCTAACTACCTGAAAGAACTTGGTAAAAACCTGGCAAGGTTGCTGTCGTTTGGGCAAATTGACTCACCCTCTGGGGCGTTTTGCCTCAGAGAGCTGTGATGGCGCACCCTCTGCTTTTGCAAGCATGTTCTTTGCTGCTTCCATGGTGTATATTTCATAGTCCGGCGGTCGCTCCGCGCGAGAGGCTCGTGAACCCGGTCAGGCCCGGAAGGGAGCAGCCGTAAACGGTTTGTTTCTGTGATGCGGATGGGGCCGCCTTTACTCCTATGGGCTTGTAAAAATGTCGTATTTGGTCCTTGCTCGAAAATATCGGCCGCTTGATTTTGGCTCTGTTTCCGCCCAGGAACACGTTACACGCACCCTTGCCAACGCCATCCGTCGCGGCAAGGTTGCGCACGCTTATCTCTTTACGGGCCCTCGCGGAGTGGGCAAGACTTCGGTTGCGCGTATTTTTGCCAAGGCGTTAAATTGCGAACGCGGTCCGACTCCCGAACCGTGTCTGAAATGCACAAGCTGTCGTGAGATTGCGGAAGGCTCTGGGCTGGCTGTGCGTGAAATAGATGGCGCTTCACATAACAGCGTAGATAACGTACGGGAGTTGATTGAGTCTTTCCGTTCATTGCCGCCCCCCGGATCTGTTTATAAGATTTATATAATCGACGAAGTGCATATGCTCAGCATGGCGGCATTCAATGCGCTTTTAAAAAGCTTGGAAGAACCTCCGCCTCATACGCTTTTTATTTTAGCAACCACGGAAGCCCATAAAATTCCCGATACGGTCATCTCCCGTTGTCAGCGCTTCGATTTTCGAGCTTTGCCTGTCCGTGAGATAGAGGCTTGTTTGAGGCAGATTGCAGAGAGCGAGAGCTTGGATGTTGAGCCGGAGGTCTTTCGCATGATCGCGCGGCAAGCAGACGGCTCGATGCGCGATGCGCAGTCGTTGTTGGACCGAGTGCAGTCTTTTTGTGAGGGGCATATCAGCGCTTCTGAAACGGAACAGGTACTGGGAATAGTGCAGCACCGCTCTTTATTTGCGTTGTCGGCGGCGATTTTGCAGCAGGATGCGAGTCTGGTATTATCCTTGTTGGATGAGATCTTTGCGATAGGCATCGACCCCGGCGTGTTTCTTAAAGAATTTGTAAGTCACTGGCGGGATCTACTGGTTGCTAAGTTTGGAGGTGAGGCGGCCCTAAAGCGTTTAGGTATTTCAAGCGATCATGTGGCTCAGCTTCTGGAGCAAGTCTCAGGCAGAAGCTCTTCTGACATTCTGGATTTAGTGCAATTGGTTAGGCAAGGGGCAGATGATGCGATGCGAAGTGCTTATCCCAAATATGCCTTGGAAGCGGTTTTGGTACGCGTTAGTTGCCGTGAGAGTGTTAAAGATTTAGGTGTGCTGCTGGAGCGTTTAAAGAGCGCGGCGGCTAAAGGCACCTTGTTGGCAAGAGGAGGGGGTGGAAGCACTCCAACGCCACCTGAGACAGCCCAGCTTGAAAAGCGTAAAAGCCCGGAAAAAAAAGTTCAGGAAGCTCAAGTGAGCAGCCAGGCTTCTGCTCGAGAAGAGCGTGAGCTTGATTGGCCTGAGTTTGTGCATTTTTCGGCCGAGAAAGGGGTGTGCATTTTGCACGAACAATTGCGTCGTATGGTAGTGGTGGCGTTGAAGCCGGGGCGTTTAGAGCTTAAGGGACCGGATTTTTCAGTGGCTTATCTTGAGAAAAAGGAGAATCGAGATCAGCTATGTTCGCTTTTGGAGGAATTTTCCGGACGACCTAATTGGCGGATTAAGCTCTCAAGGGGCAATACTGGTGCCCAGGCCGAGGACGGCAGTTTGGCGGTTGCCGAGGACTTGGAGCGTCGGCAAGTAGAGCGTGAGCGGGTGGAAGATATCAACAATCATCCGAAAGTCCAGAGTTTAAAAAAGGCTTTTCCGGGTAGTACCATCGAGAATATTAAAGTTAAGGAGTAGCGTATGAAAGGTGGATTCGGCGGCATGCCGGGCGGCATGAAGGATTTATTTAAGCAGATGCAGAAGATGCAAGAGAAGCTGGCCAAGGCCCAAGAGGAAGCCAAGCAAGTCTTGGAGGAGGGCAGCTCCGGCGGCGGGATGGTGACGGTGGTGGCTAACGGTGAGAGTCAACTTACTTCTATAAAAATTGAGAAAGAGGTGGTCGACCCAAACGATGTCGAAATGTTGCAGGATCTTGTTATGGCGGCATGTAATGAAGCGCTTAAGAAGTCAAAAGCTGTCATCCAAGAAAAGATTTCTCAAGTTACTGGTGGCGTGAACATTCCTGGTATTTTTTAGGGTGCGCCTAGCATGCACAATTTCCCACGGGCGATGCAGCGCTTGATTATGGAGCTTAGTAAGCTTCCTTCAATTGGAGAAAAATCGGCGACTCGATTAGCGTATCATTTGGTCAGCTCTGACCGGGAGTTGGCGCAGTCTTTGACGCGAGTTATGTCCGAGGCTTTGGCAGCCGTGCGCTTATGCAGCAAGTGTTTTTTCTTGAGCGAGGAGGAGTTGTGCCCGATTTGCCGAGACGAGTCGAGGGATGCGGGCATGTTATGCGTGGTTGAAAAGCCGATGGACTTGGTCGCCCTGGAGCGCATGCATGAGTTTAATGGTCTTTATCATGTGTTGCATGGAGTGTGGGCACCGCTGCGCGGCAGGGGTCCAGAGAGTATGAAGCTGGATGAGTTAATGGTGAGGCTAAGAGAGGGCAAGGTCACTGAAGTTGTTTTGGCCACCAGCTCCACGGTAGAGGGAGATGCTACGGCGCTTTATATCGCGCGGCTGGCCGGCGAATTGGGGGTTAAGAGTTCGCGGTTGGCGCAGGGCGTGCCAAAGGGTGGAGAGCTTGAGTATTTGGACGATGTCACACTGTCTCGGGCCTTTGCAGGGCGCAGTGTGATCTCTTAAGCGGCATAACGATCTGAAAGTATTGTCCGAATCGCCAAGTGGAGTCTTGACTTATAGCGAAACTCACGTCAAAATGCAGTGCTGCCTTTTTGTTCCCCGGTAGCTCAGTTGGTAGAGCAGGTGGCTGTTAACCACCCTGTCGCTGGTTCGAGTCCGGCCCGGGGAGCCAAGATTCAATGGATCGGAATGCGCGACGTGAAGACGAAGCCCCCGGTCCGAGAGGCGATCAAAACTCCCTTCGTCGACTACCCCGAGTCTTCCGTGTGTGTCGCTGATAGGCGGATTCATCTGTAAATGGACGTAGAGGGTCGAAGTTTTTCGGCGTTGGTAAAAGAGATGCGGCGTCAGCTATGCAACTGTCAACCGGATAGCAATAAACCTAACGGGTCCGGTGCTCTCGACTTGGCGAATTTCACGCCATTTCCTAAAAACCCGGTAATCGGAGCCTTCTTCTGAGAGATCCACCGCGCCGATGAACTTGGCTCCGGTATGCGCAAGCTGATGCGGTACGGCAAGGCGTATGGCGGTGCCAATCCAGAGTTGATCGAAGGTGATGTATTTCGAATCGTCGTAAAGGTGCCGGAGTTCAGCACAGCAGGCGAAGAATCAGGCAGCCTCGAAGTTAGGACCCAAGTTACAGGTGAAGTCACGGGTGAAGTTTATAGCCTTCTGAAAGTACTTGAAGGAGAGGCATCGACCAGAGCTGAAGCACAGGCAGTTCTTGGACTCAAAGGACAGGCAAATTTCAGAGATCGTTACCTTGCACCCGCCCTGGGGGCCGGACTTATCGAGATGACCATACCGGAGAAGCCAAAAAGTTCCAAACAAAAATACCGATTAACGAACACAGGCAGGCAGGTGTTGGCCAGAATGCAAGGAGGTTTTGAGTGACCAGTTTACTTGCCATGCACCATTTTGTGGGGCACTGTTCTGGTTTTAGCGCAGACCAACCGGACCAAGCTTCCAGTCTAGCTTTATGCGATGAGTGATAGGTGACCGGGAGCTTTAAGGAGCTAACCGGTCGAATCTGGCGCTGATTTCTCACTCTGCGCTCTCAAAAGCGTTTGACAGCAACTGTCAATAACTGTAAATTACATGCTTAGTATGAGGCATGCTGGGTTGAACTTTGTCTTGAGACCAGAGGTGTGCGCTTGATGAATGAAAAACATGGATGAAAAACCAGGTGATGTACTAACCATCGAAGAGTTGGCCGCCTACCTGAGAATACCGAAGTCGACGCTCTACAAGCTTGTTCGGGAAGGCAAGGTCCCCTCCCAGAAGATCGGCCGACACTGGCGTTTCCGGAAAGGAGCTATTGACCACTGGCTTGAGGAAACGCGAGCCAATGGGCCCGGTTCAGGAGGAGATCTCTAATGGCGGAGCCACTCGCCGATAGAGTCATAAAGAGAATTGGCCAGGCTGCCGAGCTGTACCACCGGCTTATCATGCTGGTTGCCCCAGCCGGTGCGGGCAAGACAGCCGCGCTACAGGATGTTCATGAACGTACTGCGGCCCCTCTGGTCAACGTCAAATTCGTGGTGGCCGAGCGTCTGCTCAAGCTCGAGCCTCGCAAGCTGGTAAACGGCCTCCTCAAGAAGCGGACCCTACCTGACGACCCGGACCAGGACTTTATCCACGCTTTGCAAGAGGTGCTCTCCGAGCTTACTAAAATTTCGGTCAAGATCGCGGACCTGCGCGATGCCCTGCTCTCTGGCAACTCACCGGCCACTCCAGCGGAGATGCGAAAGCGATTCGAAGAATACCTGGACGGACTGACCAAGGGCAAGGAGCCCGGCAAAGAGCGGATCATGTTGGAGGAATAACGAATATGAAACGATATGCAGATGAAGAGCTATTGGCTATGTTGAATGATATCGAGTCAGATCGTGTTGAACGGAAGCAGTCATTCAGGAGCGATGTACCCACAAAGTCCAGACAAGCTGTCTGTGCATTCGCCAACGATTTGCCCAATCACAATGAACCAGGAGTTCTCTTTATCGGAGCATCAGATGACGGAACTCCATCAAACGAACCGATTACAGATCAACTTCTTCGCTGTCTGGCGGATATGAAAACAGACGGCAACATCCTTCCCATGCCGGTTTTATCAGTTGAGAAGCGTGTCCTCAATGGGGCAGAGATGGCTGTTGTGACCGTGATGCCTTCTGATATGCCACCCGTAAAATACGATGGCCGGATATGGATACGTACAGGCTCCAGAAGAGCTATTGCTAATGAACAGGAAGAGCGAATCCTGAATGAAAAAAGACGGCACAAGAATCTACCCTTTGATATTTACCCGATTCCTACAGCCGAAATAACGGATCTTTCTCGAGTCATTTTTGAAAATGAATATTTGCCTGCGGCGTTTGCCGCTGACGTGCTTAAAGAGAACAGCCGAAGTTATGAAGAGCGCCTGGCGTCTTGCAAGATGATCGTTTCGCCATCAGAACCGACACCAACTATGCTCGGCTTACTGGCTATCGGCAAGAGTCCCCAGGACTTTCTTCCGGGAGCGTATATTCAGTTTCTGCGCATCGATGGCACAAAATTGGCGGATCCGGTAATTGACGAGGCGAAGATAGGTGGTGCGGTTGTTGAAATGCTGCGGCGCGCAGAGGATAAACTAAATGCTCATAATCGAACGGCGGTTAATATTGAATCGAATGCCACCCATAAAATCAACCAATCGTATCCTATGGTTGCTCTTCAACAGATTCTTTATAACGCCGTGTTTCACCGTACTTATGAGGGTACCAACGCACCCATTCGCGTTTGCTGGTTCAATGATCGCATTGAGATTACGAGTCCCGGTGGTCCCTATGGAAATGTTACCAGCGAGAATTTTGGGCAACCTGGTATAGCGGATTACCGTAATCCTAATGTTGGCGTTGTTCTTAAAACCTTTGGCTTTATTCAGGCTTTTGGACGCGGTATTGCCGCCGCTCGGCGAGCCATGGAACAAAACGGCAACCCTGAGATCAAATTTACAACCAACCAAAGCGTTGTTTTGTGTATACTAAGGAGGAGAGGATGAACGAGAAACCGCCGGTCCTTACCTTTTTCAACAACAAAGGCGGAGTAGGTAAAACATCGCTCATTTATCATCTTGCGTGGATGTTTGCGTGTTTGCGGAAACGTGTGTTGGCTGTGGATATTGATCCTCAGTCCAATTTGACGGCTGCATTCATGGAAGAAGACGCAATCGAGAAAATATGGAACGATCAGCAGACTGGAACCACCATCTTTCATTGTCTCAAGCCGCTGACTGGCGTGGGAGATATTGCGGACCCAATCCTTCAGGAGATAACGAGCGATTTATATTTGATTCCAGGCGATGTAGAGCTGTCCAGCTTTGAAGAATCGTTGTCATCTCAGTGGCCTAACAGCATGGGTGACAACAATCTTTATCGACCAATGCGAATCCTTTCAGCCTTTTGGCAAGTCATGCAAATGGGTGCTCGGAAAATCAAGGCCGACATCATTCTCGTCGATATCGGACCGAATCTTGGTGCAATCAACCGCTCTGTTCTGATTGCGACTGATTATGTGATTATTCCGCTGGGTGCCGATCTTTTTTCCTTGCAGGGTTTGAAAAATCTTGGTCCAACGTTGAGAGATTGGAAAAGCCTATGGAATAAACGATTGGACAACTGGGACGCCTGCAGAGAAAGTGCCGACTATGCAGAATTTGAACTTCCGAAGGGACGGATGCAGGCAATCGGGTATGTGTGTCAACAGCACGGTGTTCGTCTTGATCGCCCCGTAAGAGCGTACGAAAAATGGGTTAATCAAATACCCGAAGTTTATCGTACTGCTGTTTTGGATCAGCAACCGGAGGGTATTTACAAGCAAGCGAATGACCCCGAATGCCTGGCTACAATTAAGCATTATCGCAGTCTGGTACCGATGGGACAAGAGAAGCGGAAACCTATCTTTAAATTGACATCCGCCGATGGTGCTATCGGCTCACATGTCAATGCCGTGCAAGATGCCAAAAATGATTTTGAGGAACTGGCTCGGAAAATTGCTTCAAAGATAGGGTTGATATTATGAGAAAGCAAAACGAGATCTTCCAGACCAACCTCGTTAGTGCAAAATACGAAGTACGAAGAAGAGGCATCCGGCGCACTGCGCACCACGCACTTCTTCGCGAAGCGAAGGATCGCTGGTATGTGCCCGACCCGAACAAAGCCGGCGACCTAGAAAAGCTGCGAGAGCGGTCGCTGTTCAAAGAGTTCGAGGAATACTGGATATCCAGCCAGAAGCGCCTGAAGGTGTTCCGTCTCGAGGCCGTCCGGATTGGGTTCAAGAAAGCATGGCAGGAACGCGACTACGCCACGATTATCACCGTGGCCCGCAAGGTCCCCGAGAACGTCCTCCAGGAAGACCCTAAGTTGCTTATGTGGTATGATCAGGCAGTAACAAGAATGGGAGGAGAATAGTTATGCTCAAACAGTTACGAATACAGAACTTCAAATGCTGGAATGATACCGGCACCATTCGTCTGGCTCCCATTTCGCTGTTCTTCGGTGCCAACAGTTCCGGCAAATCCAGCATTGGGCAGTTCTTGATGATGCTGAAACAGACCGTTGAATCACAGGATCGGAAAGCCGTGTTCTACCCGGGCGGAAAAAACTCCGCTGTTCAGCTTGGTTCCTATCAGGAAATGGTTTACCATCGTGATCCGGCAAACAAAATTGCTTTCGACTACAGATGGTCATTGACGGAGGACTTGAAGTTTAAAGACCCCCTGTCAGGCCA
>JAAYZI010000256.1 GCA_012514925.1 Deltaproteobacteria bacterium
AGTGCTGATGGAACCATTCTCATTTGGAGCCGTGATGCAGATGGCGCTTGGCAGAATGAGGTACTGAAAGGGCACAGCGACTGGGTCCTTTGCCTCCAAGTGCCCCTTGATGGGAGCATATTCTCGTGGAGTTGTGATGGTACCCTTCGCATCTGGGATGGAACACCGGTGGAGGAAGCGTCATGAGCAAGTAGTACCATTTGCCGGGCGGGGCGCAACTTGTTCTCGCCACTTAGGCAAAAGCTACTGTAAAGGAGTTTTGTAACCGTTCACGTGAATATTACTTTCTCTGGAGAAAGTGAGATTTTACCATCCAGGTAAAAAACGGAATTGTGTAATCAGTTCCACACGTGAACGGTTACTTCACTCCACCTGAACGCTTACAGCGCACAAATTTTTGTTTTTGGCTCTAATAATATCGCGGGGTTACCTTTACTTTCTCTGGAGAAAGTAAAATCTGGAACGTAAAATCTGAGACGCCCCTCCGCCTGTCCTTCGTATGGACGTTTATTCGTATCAGCGGTGGCTTGAAAATGCGTAGTGGAATCCCGTACTCAAGCAACAGTGCTTTTGGAAAAAAAGTTGGAAAAAAGGTGCGGGGCTACTCGTCGAGATATGCATTCACTTTCTCCAGAGAAAGTAATATTCATGCAAACGGATACAATCACACAGACAATGTTAAATTTCTTCATATAAAACGTAAGGTCATCCAATCTGGTACGACCTAATGTTGACCTTGTCGCATATACATATCTCGCGCAAAGGGTTGGCAAATTAAACTAGTGTGCTACGTGCGAGATATGTATATGTGACAAGGTTTAATAAAAACCCAGGTTAGCAAAGCCTAGCCTTTCTGGTGATGGCTCTTAAAGTCAGGGTTTTTGATTCAGTAGTGTTACGTAACCGCTTGCGCGTGGAATTGGTCATGCAATTTTTGTTTTCAGCCTGAGCAGTAAATTTTCACCTCGGTGCGGGTTACATTCACTTTCTCCAGAGAAAGTAAAATTGCAGCGCTACTTCGCCTGAGGGGCATATTCCAGAAAACGCTGGTCGACCATTCCGGAAATCACTGGCCACTCATTCCAAAAATCGTTAACCACCCACTCCAAAATATGCAGCCTGAGGAAGCGGGTAGAGTTTTTTTGGGGGCTGGATGAAAAAAGCGCGTAGCTGCCAGACAAAAAGGAAGAAAGCCGCAACTGTCACTGAACTATTTTTTTCAGATCAGTTACAAGCTCCTTCCATGGAATAAATCGAATTTCGTCATCGGTATACGATCTGGGAGTGTTGCACGCGCATAATCTTGGGACGTGCGCATACTCTTCTTTGAATGGTAAAAATCCAGGACAATCATCAACCGTGGGGGCCGTGCTAGACTTTATTTCAATTGCTGCCACAGGTTCAAAAGCATTGCGCGCTAGAAGAAGATCTATTTCGCGTCCATCTTTATCTCGCCAATAATAAAAGCGAAACCCTAGTGAATAATAGTGGTTTGCGCCAAGCAGTTGATTGATTACAAACGTTTCGAAAAGATTTCCATAAACATACCCTCCCTCGCGAAGATCTATTCTGAGATACCCGTTGAGTGCATTGAGCACACCACAATCAAAAAAGTAGAATTTTGGAGCCTGGAGAAGTTGCCTCCTTACCGACGTTGACCATCCAGATATCTCATTTGCAATAAGAGTATCACACAAAATTGAGAAATACCCCGCCGCGGTTTTCCCAGCGATGCCCAGTTGCTTGCCTAATTTTGCAAAATTTACGGGTTGTCCATTGCTTTGCGCTGCGAACTCCAAAAATCTAGAGAATCGTTCAATCCCCCGCACGAGTGATTCTTGTTGAATCTCTTCCTGCAGATACGTAGATACATAAGATTCCAAAGTCTCAACTTCGAGACCGGTATTACTTAAATAGACACCAGGCATTGTGCCAAATTGAAGCGCTCTTGATAAAGATAAATTAGTTTCAAGTTGATTGAGCGGAAAAAGGTGACTGCTTATAGCGCGGCCTGCAAGGAGATTCGCGCCTCCTCTTTTTAATTTCCGCGCGCTGGAGCCGGAGAAGAGAAAAACTATTCGTCCATGGTATTTCTCAATCAGGTGATGAGCCTCATCAAGAAGTGCGGGAACTTTTTGAACCTCGTCTATTAACACCAAAACCGACTTACCTTCCTCCAGGCGTAAGGCCTTATCTTCCACCTCTTTGGTGAGCTGGCTGGGATTAGCAAGATACCTCTGGAAATCGCCCCCTTGAAGGAGGTCGATGGATAATATGCTAAGATCTGAATTGGATTTAGATTCGATGAGTTGCCTAAGAAGGACCGTTTTGCCCGTTCCGCGAGGCCCAAGCAGCAGAACAGACTTTTGTTTTTCTAATACCTTTAGTGGATTAACGGCGCGTGTTATCATAAGTAAGATTTATCAGATAAATATTACTTTGCAAGTACAAAAGCACGACAGTTACGATTTCCAGAATATGAATTTACTTTCTCCAGAGAAAGTAAAATCTTGGACGCCCCTCCGCTTGGCCTTCGCCTGAGAGGGAAAAAGGTGCAGGGCTACTCGGCTGAAAAAGGTGCAGGGCTACTCGGCTGAGATATGAATTCACCTTCTCCAGAGAAAGTAAAATCTGGGACGCCGCTTCGCCTGGCCTTCGCCCGAGAGAGAAAAAGGTGCAGGGCTAGTCAGCGCCCTAATCAGCGCCAGCCGGCCGCCGCTGCGCGCGCGGAGGGGAAAAAGGTGCAGGGCTAGTTAGCCGAGCTAGCCAGCCGGAAAAGGTGCGGGGCTAGTCGGCCGACTAGCTAGCCGAGCTAGTCAGCCGAAAATTCTTTTGGTGGGTTAACGGATACAACACACCAGGTTTCGATCTCCGTAGGCGTTATCCACACGTCCGACGGACGGCCAAAACTTGGCGGCGCGAGTGGACTCAGATGGGAAGACGGCTTCCTTACGGGTATAAGGGCGATCCCACTCCGCCATGGTTATATCGTGGATGGTATGTGGGGCACGCTTAAGCGGGTTATTATCGCGGGGGAGCTCTCCGCTCTCAATGCGGCGGGCTTCCTCCCTGATGCAGATCATCGCCTCGCAGAAGCGATCCAACTCCTCTTTAGACTCAGACTCGGTAGGCTCTACCATGATGGTGCCGGGCACAGGCCAAGACACCGTGGGCGGATGAAAACCGTAATCAATTAGCCGCTTGGCAACATCATCCACTTCCACTCCGGCGCTCTGTTTTAGATCCCGCAGATCCAAAATACATTCGTGCGCTACCAACCCGCTACTGCCCTTATAGAGCAACGTATAATCTGCGCTAAGCCGCTTGGCGATGTAGTTTGCATTTAAAATCGCAACTTGCGAGGCGCGACGCAACCCCTTAGCGCCCATGAGAGCCAGATACATCCAGGCAATCGGTAAAATTCCGGCGTTGCCCCAAGGTGCTGCCGCAACCTGCTGCCTCTCTCCACGCTCCCCTAAATCCACCACGACATGACTCGGTAAAAACGGTGCCAAATGCGCTCCAGCCACAATCGGCCCTACTCCAGGGCCACCCCCGCCGTGAGGCATGGCGAAAGTCTTGTGCAAGTTAATATGCAGCACATCCGCGCCAAGCTCCGCCGGGCGGCTCAAGCCAACCAGCGCGTTTAGATTGGCACCATCCATATAAACCTGCCCGCCCAAAGCGTGAATGGTCTGACATACCTCTTTGATGCCCTCCTCAAAAACACCATGAGTAGAAGGATAAGTCACCATCAACACCCCGAGATCTTCCCGACGGTCTTCAGCCTTCTTCTTTAAATCCTGGAGGTCGATATTTCCGGCCTCATCGCACTCTACCGCCACAACTTCAAACCCGGCCATTACCGCACTGGCTGGATTAGTGCCATGAGCCGACCTTGGAATCAAACAAACCTTGCGCCTAGCTTCGCCACGGCTGCGGTGATAAGCGGCGATGGTCAAAAGCCCGGCGTACTCTCCCTGCGCGCCGGAGTTGGGCTGCAACGAACAAACCGAAAAACCAGTAATGCTGCAGAGCGCCTGCTCCAAATCCCTAAAAAGCTCCATGTACCCCTGCGCCTGCTCACGTGGGGCGAAAGGATGCATAGCGGCAAAACGATCCCAAGTGATCGGCAGCATCGACGCACTGGGATTTAACTTCATGGTGCAAGATCCAAGAGGAATCATCGCAGTGCAAAGCGAAAGGTCCTTGGCCTCCAGGCGTTTGATGTAACGCAGCAGCTCAGTTTCGCTATGATAGCGCAGGAACACCTCCTGCCTGCAAAACGGCGAGGTTCTAAGAAGCGATTTTGGCACTGCCAAAGGCGCAGGCGCAGGCACGCCCGCTTTCCCACCAAAGACCTCGATCAAATCTCTTAGGTCGGACTCTGTCATGCTTTCATCAAACGCCACTATCAAGACTCGCGCGTCCGCACATCCAAGATTGATGCATTTATCCTTGGCACGGGACAGCACTTGCTTAAGCTCGGCTTCCGAAAGCTCTACCGCTAACGTGTCGAAGAACTCGGTGTTTAAAAGCTTATAACCCAGCCGCTTTAACTCTTCGGCGAATGCGGCTGCGTAACCGCCAACCCGCCGCGAGATCACCTGCAAGCCGTCCGGACCATGATACACGGCGTACATGCTGGCCAGCACCGCTGGCAACACCTGCGCGGTGCAAATATTGCTGGTGGCCTTCTCACGACGGATATGCTGCTCACGAGTCTGAAGCGAAAGTCTAAGCGCCGGTTGCCCAGCGGAATCTTTTGAAACCCCCACTAAACGCCCCGGCATAATCCGTTTTAAATCATCCCTGACCGCCAAGTAGGCGGCGTGCGGGCCGCCGAAACTGGGCGAAACACCAAAGCGCTGCATACTGCCAAGCGCCAGATCGGCCCCAAACTCAGCCGGAGGTTTTAGCAGCGTAAGCGCCAAAGGGTCGGCGGCTACCGCTACCAGCGCGCCTACGTCGTGCGCTACCTGCGCGAAACCGGCGTAATCACATACGCGACCTAAACGATCAGGATACTGCAACAAAGCTCCAAAAAGCCCCTGCTCGCATACATAATCGGAGTGAGAGCCTACCTTCACTTCTACACCTAGGGCGCGCGCACGGGTTTGCAGCACCGCAACCGTTTGGGGGTAACAACCCTCCGAGACAAAATAAACCTTGGCAACGCGACCGGATTTTTGGGCATAAGCCAGGCTAAGCGCCAGCGCTTCGGCGGCGGCGCTGGCCTCGTCCAAAAGCGAGGCGTTTGCCACCGGGAATCCGGTCAGAGAACAAACCAGCGTCTGGAAATTAAGTAGCGCCTCCAAACGCCCCTGGGAGATCTCCGGCTGATAGGGAGTGTATTGGGTATACCAACCCGGATTCTCCAAAACCGCACGCCGGATTACCGCCGGCATGATGGTGCCGTAGTAACCCGACCCGATATAAGAACGCCAAAGCTGATTTTGCTCTGCAAGTTTCGAAAGCTTAGTAAGCGCCCCAGCCTCATCCAAACCTTCTCCAAAGGGAGCCGGACAAAAGTCACCCTTTAATTGAATCTGCTCGGGCAACGCCGCGCGGGTTAGATCATCTAGAGTTTCAAAGCCCAGAAACGAAAGCATGGCTTTTAAATCTTCAGACCTCGGGCCGATATGCCTAGCCGCAAAGCCGCTCACCGGATCTTGCTGTTCAGTGGATGCCATTTGGCCCCTCCCAAAATGAAGCCCTATTCCCCCTCAACAAAGAGAGCATATTCTTCGGAGTTCATTAGCTCATCGAGGTCTTCCGCGTCTATATCTTCCAACTCCACGATCCAACCCTGATCGTACGGATTAGAATTTACTAGTCCCGGATTGTCTTTTAGAGCAGCGTTACTCTCCTTGACCACCCCATTAATCGGCGAATAAACATCTGAAGCCGCCTTAGTCGATTCCACCACGCAAAAAACGTCGCCCTTATCCAGAACGCGTCCTGCCTCTGGCAGCTCTACGTAAACAATCTCGCCAAGCTCAGCCTGGGCAAAAGCCGTGATGCCAACCACAGCACCCCCCTCTGCCTGCAACCGCACCCACTCGTGTTCTTCTGTGTATTTAAGGTCTGACGGATATTCCATAGTGTTGTCCTTAAAAAATAAATTTAAGCACGTTTATAAAATGGGGTTTTTACAATGCGACAGCGCACTCTTTTTCCGCGAAGTTCCGTAAAAATAATCGTGCCCTCACCCGCGAAATCAGAATCCACGGTGGCCAAACCAAGCGCCCGGCCTAAAGTAGGAGTTAGGGTTCCGCTTGTTACCACGCCGATTGAATCTCCTTGCTCGTTAAACAGTGGAGTCCCCTCTCGCACTATTCCTGGATCCTCCACGAAAAAACCAACC